>CALDSK010000270.1 GCA_937911865.1 uncultured Synechococcus sp. | reverse complement strand
TCGAAGCTTTACTCTCCGAAATATACCTCGAACTTTTTGCCCCAAGCTACTTATAAGGATGAGTCTATTGTGTAAGCCAGATCGTTTCTAGATTTCAAGATCTATTTTATCCCAGAATTAAGCAATGGCTTCTAAAGAGGTCGCTATACTGAATCCGTTTCTGCCTTTTTGTTTGGCACAATACAGAGCTTCATCAGCCTGCTGAAAGAAATCATGAAAAGAACTAGATTTCTGAGGAATAATACTGGCAACTCCAGCGCTCACAGTCACATAAGGACTAATAGGGGAGCGACAATGCTGTAATTCAAGAGAAGTTATCGCCGTGCAAATCTTCTGAGCCATATCAGCAGCAGCGTCTTGAGATATTCCCGAACAGATCAAGGCAAACTCTTCGCCTCCATACCTCGCAACAAAATCTGTTGGGCAGATTAATGTACTGGATAAGGCTTGAGCAATTTGGAGCAAGCAGAAGTCTCCAGTTCGATGACCATACTCATCATTATAAAACTTGAAATAATCTACATCAACAATAATCAGGCTTATAGAGTCTTGAAGAAAAATAGCCTTCTCCCAAGCTTGACACAAGTGCTCATCAAAATATCGACGATTAGGGATTTGGGTCAAGGTATCGATATAGCTCAGACGCTTTAATTCAAGATTGCTCTCTTGCAGTTTTAGAAATGTTTTCTGATGTTCAGAGGCCTCTTTATAAAGCTGGGACTCAATAACCTCAGCATGACTTTCAGCAGTAGTCAAAAGATTTTTCAAATCTTCTGCTTCTTGCTCCAAATTTTTAATTTTAATTTCAAGATATTGATTTTTAGTAAGCAGATCGCCTCTAGAAAAATGGCTTTGAGACAGAGCACTTAGGCTGGAATCCAAGTGTCTTTTTTGAGTATCAGTTAGGATTTTTCCAGTCGCAATGTGTGACAGAATAAAGCTATTGACATTCTGAGCATTCAATGGTTTAGAGAAAATATATCCTTGGCCATAATTGCAACCCAAAGCTCTGAAATGCACTAGTTGCTCTTGAGTTTCTAAACCCTCTGCAGTCACCTCAACTCCTAACCCCTGCCCCAATGCGAGTAAACTTTGGACAAGATAAAACTTTCTATGGTCATTATCGACATCATCAGTAAATGATGCATCTAATTTGAGGATGTCGCAAGGAAAGTCAAGCAAATAACTCAAAGAAGAGTAACCAGTACCAAAATCATCAATTGCAATTTTTATTCCAAGTGACTTAACTTTCGCCAACTCGTATAGTGTCTGCTGGCTATGTTCAAGCAAAACACTTTCTGTGATTTCTAGACTCAAAAATTCTGGTTTAAGATCAGCTGCTTTTAACGCTTTATCCACTTTTTTGTAGAAATCACCGCAAAGGATCTGGCAGACTGAAACATTAACACTAACAAACAGATTGCATGCTTCTGAGAATTTTTTCTGCCAATCCTTCATATGTTGACAGGCTTCTTGAAGAACCCATTGTCCTAGAGTATCAATGAGCTGGCTTTTTTCCGCTAGGGGGATAAAGTCTTGGGGTGATATAATTCCCCACTTAGGGTGTCTCCAGCGAACAAGTGCTTCAAACCCAACTAAGAGTTCTTCACTCAATGAAAAAATGGGCTGATATTCTAGAAAAAGCTCATCTCTTTCTAGTGCCTTCCTTAAAGAATTAGCCAATCCAAGAGAGTGTTCAAACTTCTCTTGGATTTTTGGTTGAAACACAACGCAATGGGAAGATCCAGAGGACTTTGCATGATTCATTGCAGCGCTAGCATCCCGAAAAAAATCTTCGGCTTTACCCATACTCACTTTATTATGAGTCATCCCTAGACTGATGCTAATAAAGATTTCATTATCCTCCAGATGAAAGGAAGAAAATAGGCTTTCATAAATTCGTGCTGCGATCTTATCTAGACTAGAAACGCTTTTGATGTCATGGATGGCAATGGCATACTCATCTCCTCCCGCACGAAAAAGACAATCATTTAAGCGTATGGCATCTTGTAATCTTTTGCCAATTTGAACAAGTAACTGGTCTCCCATTTGAATGCCCAAACTACTATTGATAACACCAAAGTTATCAATGCCAAAGATTAGGACTGCAAACAACTTGTCTTTACAGTCAACATAAAGCTCAATATGCTGTTCTAGGTATTTCAGTAGAGCTCTTCGATTTGGCAGCCCCGTAAGCTCATCAAAGAAACAAGCGTCCTTAGAGAAAAAATTGTTCTCATCTACCAGATCATACATTTCTATTAGCCTTTTCAGTAAATACCTTTTAGGTTTAGTCCTATTATCTATCTATCAATCGATATTATATATTTTATGCTGGGAAGACCTTCAAAGAACCCTTAAAAAATAAATTCATGATTTCTTTTAAATTAAATTATTTATAAAGTCAAAATCATCACATTTTACTGATAGTGGCATTACAGCTAACAGAAACAAAAGTAATTCGCCGATAAAATTTAGAGGCTTCAGCAAAACAGTAGGATATAAAGTAAAATTAAATTTACTTGTCAAAATTTTTAGATCGAAAAAATTAATTCAGAAGGCATTTAGGGATCGGAAAAAATGAATTCTAGGCTAGGCATAATTCGCTTCAAATTCACTAAGGATTTAGTCTGCCACGTGATTTGTTTTGAAGCTTTAACAACAACATGGATGCTTTTCTTGTCTCTAGCTCTGATTACAAATTTTGCGACTATGCTAATACCCAAACTGTTGAGATAGTATAGATTGCTGACGTCAAGCAAAACTCTCGGAGGCTCCTTGTTGATAACAAGGTCAAACCAACTCAAGATTTCATGAAATGCTTTCTCTCGCTGAATCAAATGCAGTTTTCCGCTGAGACTAATAATTTCAGCTTCACAATCGTAATGAATTGAGTAGTTTAGAGATTTATCGTTTGCAGATTCAGAAGAATTATTCATGTTTAGGGGTGCTTAATCTGAGCTCATCTAGACTTGATAGGTAGCTGGACAATAACACAACTTAAAGTTCTACAATTATGATCTGTGGAAGTAAATTCCCAGCTTATCTCAGCTTTGTAATCATGTATTATTGACAACAGTCCTAAGCCAGATTTGTCATTGTCGTCTAAGCTTTTCTCTAATTGCCTAATATAAAGTTCCGAAGGATCTGAGCACCTGATCTCTCGTATATAGTCCAAGAAAATACTACATCTGTTTTCATTGATTAAATTTGTTGATGCAACTGTAATATATTGCGTGGTGACATTGATTTTCAACTTTATCTTAGTTGCAGTTGCATCGCTGTATTTGATTGAATTTTCCAGCAATTCATTGGCAATGTAGTCAACGGATTGTCTGATTTCAGTCTCTTTCAGTAAATCTTGCTCAAAGTAGTTTATGTGTATGACTTTTATGAATTGAAGCGCGATCTCGCCAAATGAAAAGCGATGAATTAATAAGCCATTTTTGTCATATTCTGCCTTGAGTAGTTGGTAATTTAATAAGAAATTAGCTTCTGAGAAGCCATCTTGGCTTGGCAAGGGTTCTAAAAATTCCCTCGGATTAAAGTCATATTTGATAGCCATCATTATTAGTCATTTTTTACTTCTGCTTTAAGACAAGCAATGTCATGTCATCTAAAACCTGGCTGGTGCCAATATGGCCTTTCAAGTCTTCAATGACTTTCTCTATAATTAACTGGGATGAATGACTGCGATTACTACACACTGTTTCACATAGGCGTTGGACTCCATACGACTCTCCTTGATTATTTTCTGCTTCAATAACCCCATCAGTGTAAAGTGCTACAACATCTCCTGGAGATAAATTAAGCTGTCTCTGGTCAATAAATTCTTTAATGTTTTTCTCTAGGCCAATGGGAAAACCTAAATAGGTTGTATCAATGGATTCAACTTGCCCATCAGAGCGAACTATTATGATATCTTCATGTTGGCCAGCAATGCTGAGATTGCCATTAAAGTAGTTGAGCAACGACAGTGTAAGATTCCGATGAGACTTGAGTTTTCTGGCATTGTCAACGATGACATGGTTAAGCGTATTCAAAAGCGTTTTCTGATCTGTTTGCTCACTTTCGATTAAGGTTCGCATGGCGGTTTGAACCATAATCATCAAGAGCCCGCTTTCTAAACCATGTCCAGTTACATCCCCAATACTAATATGAACACTACCATTACGTGGGTGAACATCATAGTAATCGCCACCAACCTCCTCTGCAGGTTCCATAAATCCTGCAACGTCAATACCATCAATATTTCTTAGGTCTGAATCTTGAGGCAGGATAAATTTCTGGAGTTGACGTGTGATTTCTAGTTCAGTCGAGAGACGATTATTCTCGACGGCTAGCTGTTTATTGAGTTCTGCAATTTCCTGGTTTGCTAGAGCGAGTCTGGAAACGTAGATTTTTTCTTGATCTCGAAGCTTCTTATTTTCCAAACACGCATCTATTTTTGCGCGAAGTAGTGTGAAATTAAAAGGCTTCGGCAAATAGTCTTCTGCCCCCATTTCAATACATTTTGTAATGCTCTCAATCTCGGTCAGTGATGATATCATAATCACCGGTATATGCTTCCATTGGCTACGCTTAAGTCGATCCAATACTTGATAGCCATTCAGGCCGGGCATGACAATATCTAGTAGAACGAGATCAAAATCTTCTTCAGCAATTGCCTGTAGGGCATCTTCGCCAGACTCCGCTAAACTGACTGAATACTGTTCTCGATCAAGCTGTCGATAGAGCAGTTCTTGGTTACTGCGATTATTATCTACAAGAAGGATTTTAAGCCCTTTAGTTCTTATGCATTTATTATGCGGATGGGATTTGATCTCATTGAGAGATTTTTCGACATCCAGCAGACTTGCTCTGTTCTCAAAGAAGGTTTCCTCTAGTTTTTCCCTGAGCTGTTCTTGAGCTTGGTGTGCTTCAACAGTAGGCGAATATTCTTTTAACCACCCGACATCTTCCCCCAATAACACCTTTAACTTGGAAGCTGCCTTTAAGATTCTTTCAATATCTGTGGAGAAGACCGCTTCGTCAATTGCTAATATTTCCTGGGCTTTCTGCTCGATTAAATTAACTTTTGGTATAGTCTGCTTTTCTAGTATTGATCTGAGTTCAATAATGCTATAGAGGCGGCCTTGCTCTTCTAGGATTTCGAGCTCGAGTGTGTCCTTAATAATTGCCTGGATGTCTTTACCAATCTTTAAGATCTCCATTAAGGTTTTGGAGAATTTATTGATCTCTGAAAATCTATTTTCTTCTTCCAGTTCTTCAATTACTAAGCCACTATATCCTTGAATGATATTGAGAGGTCCAAATAGTTCATGGCGCCAATATGCCAGCAAGGCAATTGTAATTTCTATCTTTTCATACATGATTTATCTATCTGCCCTTTTTGAGTTTTGCTTGACAATGCAGTATCACAAATCGGACGAAATTGAGATATTTCCAAATACTAGACTAAGTCCACTTCAGCAAAATTTGGTATATCAGCATGCAATGACTGCATTAATTTATGTGGATGGAATGTTGTTGTACAAAAAATGATTGAGTGAAGTCTTTTTAAATACCTGATTCAATGACAAAGGGGATTTTTTAAGAGGAAAATTTCGTGCAGTAAAGATTGCTAAAGCCCATTCAGAAAAGTCGAAAACCCTATTCCATCTGAACTATTTTTGGTTAGTTCGGATATCTAAATATGAGACAGAAAACTTTTCAAGCGCCTTCTAAAAAGATTGCAATGATGAAGTCACCGTGAACCAGGTACTTTTTGGACAGGCTTAATATACGCAAGTGGCAAATATCTTCTTATTAAATATGTTGCACTTGCGCTAGTAATATTTCGATTTTTCCTAGTAAGCGTGAAAACTCGATAGGCTTAGTGTCATATTCATCACATCCAGCCGCTAATGCTTTCTCGCGATCGCCCGACATGGCATGAGCCGTTAATGCAATTACCGGAATCATTTTGGTATGAGTATCTGCCTTTAATTGACGAGTCGCCTCCCACCCATCCATGACAGGCAAACTCATATCCATCAGGATTAAATCAGGAACATCCGATTTTGACTTCTCTAAGCTTTCAATACCGTCAGTCGCGATGACAACGTCATATCCCTTACGCCTCAATCGCCGCGAAAGCATATCTCGATTCATTTCATTATCTTCAACCAATAGTATCTTGGTCATGATGTTAATCCTCAATCTTAAGTATGTTTATTAGTTACGACTGCTTCGATCTTGCCAAAGAGGTTGAAAGTTCACTTATTTATTTCAGCACGGGTAAAGATTCTGACTCCTGAATTACACCTTCTTGATGACCGTTATCTGTCATGCTTAATGCTTTTGACAATAGTTTAGTCACTTCGCTCAACAAGCTTGAGCGTTCATAGGCGCCCTTCTGAAAGATTTTTTGAACCCGACTATTGAGAAACTCACGCTCTTTCCCTGTCAGTTCTTTAGCCGTGATGACGATAACCGGCACTGATTGCCAGTCAGGATGATTTTGCAGTTTATGAATGAACTCAAAGCCGTCCATGTTATGCATCATCAGGTCAAGAATAATAGCTCCAGGCTTCGTTGATTTCATCAGAGTTAGTGCTTGGGCACCATCAGAGGCTTCAAGGGTTTTTAGATTATCCGTTTCCAGCTGTCGCTTTAGCATTTCGCGAGTTGTTGAATCATCTTCGACAACCAGTAAAACGGATGGGGATTTTTTAACCTTGTACTTCTCAATAACTTTAATGATCTGTTGGCGATCAATCGGCTTCAGCAGATATTCATCTGCTCCTAGGGCATATCCTAGGCTCTTGTTATCAATCATTGACAGCATGATGACAGGAATGTGAGAAATCTCTGGATTAGCCTTTAATCGACTCAAAACTTCCCAACCATCCATTCCCGGCATCATCACATCTAATGTAATCGCATCGGGCTTCAGTTCTTGAGCGATACGGAACCCTTCTTCACCATTCATGGCGGTGACAACATCAAATCCCTGGCTACTCAGAGATCGCTTGAGAATGTCGTGAACCAGAGAATCATCATCAATCACTAAAATGACGGGCTTGCGAGAGATGAGGGCTTTAGGATGATTCTTGTCATTCATTTCTGCTTCAATTTTAGTCGGCTGAGTTTCGACTTCAGCTGGCAAATGGATTGTGAAGGTACTCCCCTGATTTATTTGACTCTCTACGGTGATATCTCCGCCCATCATTTGGCAAAACTGCTTCGTGATAGCCAAGCCTAACCCAGTGCCACCATACTTTCGAGTTGTGGAGGCATCAGCCTGGCTGAAAGCCTGAAACAACCTTTTTATCTGTTCTGGTGCCATGCCAATGCCACTATCGCTGATCTCAAAGCTCAACCAGGGCTGTCCATCTCGGGCATAGCGATTAACGGTTAAGGTTACAGTCCCTTGCTCTGTGAACTTAGAGGCATTGCTAAGCAAATTCAGCAGCGATTGGCGAACTTTTGTCAGGTCAGCTTTCATATTACCGACCGTATCGGAACACTTAACAATCAGCTGATTAGACTTGTGATTAATCAGAGGTGAGATTGTTGCTTCAATTTCTTTAATTAGTTGCCCAATGTTGAATTCTTCCAGAAAAAGCTCCATGCGGCCAGCTTCAATTTTTGAGAGATCCAGGATGTCATTAATGAGATTGAGGAGATGCCTGCCAGCACCATGAATTTTTTTCAGATCTTGACTGAAGATGTCGTCATCTAGCTCTTCAGCTTCTTCCTGTAGCATCTCGCTGTAGCCAATGATGGCATTCATTGGAGTGCGCAATTCATGACTCATATTCGCCAAGAAGTCACTTTTCGCTTTGCTAGCTGCATCAGCAGCTTCCTTTGCTTCTTCAAGTTCTAAGGTTCTATCTTTAACTCGCAGCTCTAAGGTTTCAAAAGAGGCTTGCAACTGGGTTGACATTTTATGGAAAGAGTGCGAGAGAAAATCAATCTCATCTAGATTGTTTTGCAGTGAGTCCTGGAAATCTTCAGCCCCTAAGGCAGTCTTCCCATTCAACCTTTGATGCCGCTCGTAATCCAACTTTTCCAGAGTTTTACATTCTTCCAAGATCGGTTGGAGCCGTTTGTTTAAGCGTCTGACAAAGATGGAAACGATCAATGCCAATAATGCTCCAGCGCCCAGGGCACCGCCCACCGTGATCAGAAGTACGGGGCCGACCACAACTGATTGTGGCAGCGAGGCCACAATGACCCAGTCATTAATAGCTATTTTTTGATAAGCCCAGTACTTACCATTGTGCTTAACGAGACCGGAGTCGTTACTACTGATTTCTGCCCAAATCCCTTTCAACTCTTCGACAGAGTCATAACTTTGTCTGATTTTCTGGGGATCGGGGGGATAAGAGACTAAATTGCCTGATTGAGTCAAGACAATAAAATCACCTTGTCCAGCAATCACCGAGTCATCCATTTGATTGCTGAGCGCTGTGGAGTTGACATCCATGGAAATAAAGCCAAGGATGTCACCAGCTTCGTCATAGAGGATACGATTTGCAGTGGTCATCGTGACGCCGTACCACAGATAGGGCTCTAACCAGCTATCTTCACCAGCTGCAATCGTATCTAAATAGTAAGCCTGATTAGGAGAGTCGTCTTCAACTACCAAATCGGAAAACAAGATGTCTGAGTTGGGTTCGGCTAACGGATTCCCAATTTGGTCAGCTTCACCCTGATCTTCATAATAATAACTAGCAAACCATTGCTTGCTTTGAACAATGTTGTAGGGGGTTTGCTGCATAGACATGCCCATCACGAGAGAGGGACGGTTCAGGAAAAAGCTCAGTAACGCTGCATTATAATCTTCTGGCTCGTCTCCTTCATCGCGCATGAGCTGCATGATTCCGCTAATGTCATCCAGTGCCTGTTCTACTGGTGTAAGCTGACTTTTAATGAAATTTGCTTCTGTATTTAGAGTGTCTCTGATTTGAGTTTCAGCTTGTTTTTCAAGGACACCATAGAACAGGAAGGATATTCCTCCCAGACTAACAATAGCGCCCCCCATGACAGCGGCAAATAGACTCGAAGCGATAGTTTTTTTGACCTGAAAAAGATTCCTGAATTTACTTTTTTCGGGACTTCTTGATTGATTATATGAGAGTATTTTATCTTTGATTTTCACCGATACATCCTCTTTTTTGCGCTAAAAAATAATTAATTCATAGAAAAATTGACTATGCTGGGTTGTCTCTGATTCCTATCGAGACAACCCAAACTTATAGCAGCTTATCCAGCCTTTAAGGGTTGAGGCTGATTTGAAACTAATCCAGGAGTGCTGAGAAAGCCAGTTCTTACGTAGTAGTCCAAGTACGGCTTCAGGAATTGTGCGTCAATGTTTGGGCAGTAAATACCTGAATTTTGTAGACCATTCAAGACATTTTCACAAGACACCCGTTTGGCATTGACCGAAGATCTTTCAATATAGCTGGGTTTGCTGACATCCTCCTTAGAGGTTAGGACTGAAACAATACCATCGACTTTACGGATGTTTTGAGTCAGTAAGCTTTGCCACTGTTGAGGTGTCACTTGCTGAATGTCGTAACCACAGGCGTTAATGGCGGTTACAAAATCCTGCATAGAGACTGGATGAGGGTTGATAAAGTTGAACCCTTTTCCTAAGGATTCCCGTTGGAGAGATAGGTGAATCAGACCTTTGCTAAAGAAATCTACAGGGGCAATATTAATTACCATGTCTGATTCAGGAGCTGCCCCTAACTGAATGAAGCCTTTAATCAGGCGATTCATCAAATCCCCAGTGTTACAGATGCCAGTTTGACTATGACCGGAAATCATCGCCGGTCTGTATACGCTAATAGGCAATCCTAATCTCCCAGCCGTCCAAACCATTTTTTCAGACACCCATTTACTTTTGGTATAACCATCAAACCTCACCGCATCAGCTGCCTTAAGGGAACTGGACTCGGTAATTGGCTCACTGCTGAAACTTCCTGATGCTTGAAAGACATCTAAGGTGGAGATGAAATGAAATGGCTTTAGTCGGTATTTCGCCGCCATTCTCAACAACTCCTCAGTGCCTTTGACATTGGCAGTATAGAGAGTGGAGTAAGGATGGATGAGACTAATTGAGGCTCCGCTGTGATAGATAGCTTGAATTTCTCTTGATAAGACTTCAAAGGTATCGTCACTGATTCCCAGCCTCTTTTTGGAGAGGTCACCGAGAACGGGTTTGATTCTGTCACGATTCTCAGCCTGCCAAAGTCCATACTTTTTCAGGTTATTCTCAATTTTTTGTTTCCCTGCTTCATCACTAGTCGCTCTGACCAAGCAATAGATATCAGCTGGAGTTTGCTGTAACAATTCTCCCAGTAAGAAAGCACCCAGAAAGCCAGTAACGCCCGTGATAAGAACCTTTGTAGGCTGGTCAGAAAATGTCAAAGGTTGTGTAGTTAAAGCCCCTACTATGTGAGGAATTGCTTGACTCTCTAGTTCTGCAGGAGAAATGTCATCGCTAGTTACGGCTTTGCCGGAATTGACCATCCCTTGGATTTGATGACCTAATGCCTCGATTGTTGGGGCATCAAAAAGCGTCACAATGGGTAATTCAATCTTGAAGGTCTCGCACACCATGTGCACGAGTTGAACGGCTCTCAAAGAGTCTCCGCCAAACTCAAAGAAGTTATCTTTGACACCAATTTTTTTGAACTCCAGAACCTCTGACCATAGCTCTGCAAGTTTTTTCTCAATGTCAGTACGAGGTTGAAGATAATCCTGGCCGAGAGCAGGTCTCTCCTGGTGAGGCTCAGGGAGGGCGCGACGATCAACCTTGCCAGAGGGGGTCAACGGCAGGGTGGGTAGAAATTCAAAGAAGGCCGGCATCATGCAGGCGGGAAGACGTTCTTTGAGAAAGGCCCGGAGTTGCAGCTCTAACTCCACCGCATTTTGCAAATACTGTGGACTATTTGGAACAATGTAAGCGGCCAAATAGGTAGTGCCATCAGCTCGCTTTCTAGCCGAAATGGCATTGGCTTTAACCATGGAATGTTGACTTACCTGAGCTTCAACTTCCCCAAGCTCAACCCTGACACCTCGAACTTTGACTTGATCATCCAGCCGCTCTATATATTCCAGTTCCCCTGTCGTAGAGCGTTTGACCAAGTCTCCGGTTCTGTAAAGGATTGCTTCTGACTCATCAACAAATGGATTTTCAATAAAACGGCTGCGGGTTAGCTCGGGTTGATTGAGATAACCCTTGGCTAAACAGATGCCGCCAATCGCCAACTCACCGGGCTCTCCAGGTTCTGCCAAAGCAATCGGATCGTCCTCTCGCCTGGATGGGTTTTTCAGGAGATAGAGCTGAGTGTTATCAATAGGGTTACCGATAGCGGGCAAATGAGGCCACTCTCTTGGGGGCCCTGTGAGAACATGCTGAGTCACTACATGACTTTCAGACGGTCCGTATTGATTCACCAATGAACAGTCTTGAAGTCTGTCAAATAGGGAGACAATCGAACGGGTGATTTTGAGTTGTTCTCCGGCAGTGATGATCTCTTGCAACTTGACTGGCAGCTTTTGAGTAGTCGTTGCTGCCTCTGCTAGATTTTGTAGCGCAATAAATGGCAGGAATAAACGCTCAACCGAGTTCTCACACAGGTAAGCCAGGAGTGTTTCACTATTTCGTCGATCTGTATCCCCGATAAGGACAACCGTGCCGCCACTGACCAGGGTTGAGAAGATTTCCTGGAATGAAACGTCAAAGCTAATGGGCGTAAATTGAAGCGTTCGAGCTGGGGAGTTCTTAAACTGCTGCTTTTGCCAATTCAGTAGGTTAACCAAGGGGCGATGATGCATGGCGACCCCTTTTGGTTTACCCGTTGAACCAGACGTATAGATGACATAGGCCAAACTGTCGGGTGTCGTCTGCTTGGAAAGTTGGCTGTCAGGGAAATGCGCAATACAGGCCGCTTCACAATCCAGAAAGATGCGCTTTTCCCCGGTGGATGGCAAAGCCTCATCCAGATGTTTCTGAGTAATGATGACAGGAACTGCTGAGTCCTCAATCATTAAACGCAAGCGATCAGCGGGATAGGCCTGGTCAAGCGGTAAATAAGCGGCGCTCGCCTTGAGAATAGCCAGAACACTAACAATTAGGTTGATAGATCGATCAAGACATATCCCGACTAAGGAATTGACTGTGACGCCTTGAGCTTGTAGATAGTTAGCTAATTGATTAGCTCTGCTATCAAGCTCTTGGTAGCTCAAGCTCTCTCCTTGGAAAGAAACAGCCTGTGCCTCGGGAGATAGTTGAACCTGCTGTTCGAAAAGGGTGTCTATCGTTAAGTTTTTTATGTCGTATTTCATGGAATTCATCTATCGCTATCCTCATTAATTCCAACAGCAAATCTGAGTCAATCGAATTCTTTTCCAAGCATTAGAATTGAACTCATCTGCGACTAAAGTCCGCGTGGAACCATGCACCCCGAGCAAGCTCAACAAATACAGAAACAATCTTATGTCCTACAGAAACGATCTTATGTCTGTCGAACACTCTGAAGTCAAAGTGCCCATCAAATATTGTTGGATATACATGATAGCTTAGGAGATTCTGATCTTTTTCATAAAAATACATTGCCTTTTTCCATCTTTACAATACCTGTTTTCATCTTTTCTAAAGAAATAAAGTTCTCCTATGAAAGATTTTGATCGACCTATCTAGCGATATAAATCGTATTTTTTCGGATATCAATTATCTCTTCAAGAAAGGCTTCAGTAATTTCAAGCAAGGAGATTTAGAAAATATTAATTTGGTGTTTAATCTCTACCGTGAAATTACGAAATTAATTTTTCCTAGTTTAATGAGCCTGCTGTGTTGTCAGTAAAATAGTCATCCATGTATTCCATTGAGGAAAACAGTATGTTCAACGAGGCTGCGAAGCCACCGATGAAAGGTCTCAGTAATTTCATCTAAAGTAATTTCATCTGAACAGCTTATTTCTACTAAAGAGATGTAGTTCAATGTTGCGAGTTCGAGCTGCTAAGTAGGCCCTGTATTTTTTTCATGAGATCAAGGGGACAGCTTCTGAGATAAAACGATGCCCACTCCCTTACGAGCCCAGTTGACAGAAGAAGGGAAGCAAGCGTTATGTCAATTGAGCCTGTCAAATGATCCCCTGCGAGTGTCAAATTGCGAGCACTGGCCCTGCTCCTGAATGCCGATCGCTGAAATGTGTCTGCCATTGCGGAGCATCTTGAGCCACCCGAGCATACTGTTGTCTGCAGCGCTCTCAAACGATGGCAGGTAAAGGCTTTCTGGGTATGGGAGGCACCTCGCTTGAAGCGTCATCGACGGTGGCAAGAGAGGGACTGACAAACCATTGAGGGAGGTGCAAGAACCGGCGCAGTTCTACCGATTCGGCAAGGGCTTCGTTTCATCAGGGCCATGAGGCCCGCAAACCCTGGCCGAGATCGGAAGGACAGGGCTTGCTTATTGCAGTTTGCCGCCGCCCTCACCGCCGATGAATCGTATTGAAGATGAGGTGGTTTCATCTCAAACGGCATGCACTCAGTGCTCAGTTATTCGACGATGAGTATGACCTGGCCATGGCGTTCGTTGAGGCGATCGCAAACGCGCAGAACAACGGTCTGAGTTCGGAAAATTACAGTGAGGTGCTTACTGCACATGCTGGGTTTCTTTGATATTGGGGTCTACTTCCTGCCTGTCAAGTCGGGCCGGATTGTCCCTCAAGCGATCCATCTGGGCACTCTGAAATTGAGACCAGCATTGGGCTAAGCAGATTATGAATCAACGATTTTCAGGCATGGTTGCAATGATTACCGGTGGCGCTGGTGGCGCTGGACGGGCCGCTATCTTGCGATTTGCAGCCGAAGGAGCCAGCGTTGGAATTATTGATATTCAGCCCCAAGCAGGGAAGCAGCTAGCCAGTGAGATTGAAGCGGCTGGTGGTCAAGCGATGTTTGTTGAGGCTGATGTCTCGCAGGCACAAGCCGTGAAAAAAGCTGTTGATGGGATTCTCCACCGCTTTGCAAAAGTGGATATCCTTGTCAACCATGCTGGAACCTTAATCGTAAAGCCCTTCCTGGAAACGACAGAGGCTGAGTGGGATTGGCTAATGGCGGTTAATGTCAAGAGTATGTTTTTGATGAGTCAGGCAATTTTGCCCAGCATGTTAGAGGCTGGAGGCGGCATTATCATCAATACGGGGTCTATCTCCAGTACGACAGCGGCCCCAATGGAGAGTCTTTATTGCACAACTAAGGGGGCAGTTTTACAGCTAACCCGAGCGATCGCGGTTGAGTTTCGCGATCAAGGTATTCGTTGTAATGCCATTGCCCCTGGCTTCATCAGAACGCCTCATGGCTTGAGAGAAATGGCAGAATGTACTGCTTTAGGCGTAGATTTCACCGAGGCTGATATGGAAAAATTACAGGGGCGATTTTGCGAACCGGAGGAAATTGCTAGCGTAGCAGTCTTCCTAGCCAGTGATGATGCCAGCTTTATTAACGGCGCTTCTATTACCGTTGACAATACTTGGACGGCGGCAAC
>CALDSK010000269.1 GCA_937911865.1 uncultured Synechococcus sp. | reverse complement strand
AGCATTGGCGCTTTTGCTTGCTCTGTTGCTGGCGGAGGCATTGGAGCCTGGTGCAGAATCAAGATGGAGCAAAGTAAGACACGTCCATTAAAATACTGGCTAAGCATCTTAGCGATCTTAGCCCTTCCCTGGTTTTGCTGGTTCCCAATCACGCTCTCCATCAGCATATTGGCGCTCCATACCCTGTTAACGCAGGTCTCATCCTTAAGCTTTCCTGTATGGCAACAAACCACGATTGTTACTTTGGCTATTGCTGGGCTTTCTGCGGCCCTTTGGTGGCGGGGGCAGTGGCTCGATACCAGAGCCCGCAACCCTTTTCAGGGTGGGGCATTAGGTGCGGCTCTGGGTATTAGGCAGTAATGCGAACTATAGTAATTCATATATTTTGAATTGTTAGGATTTTAGTTCCAGTAGCAGAACGAGTGAAAAGACGCTTTAGCCTCCATGAAATTGTGACTATGCCAGTCGTAGTTTTCACAACTTCTTGAGCTTTTAGCAGTCTTAAAGAGGTTCATCTTCGATCAGAAAAAACGAATACCTGATCTGGATACTCTGATCCTCAATCTGGATGCTCTGATCCTTGATCTGGATGCTCTGATCCTCGATCTGCAACTCCGGATCTTCGATCTGTAACTCCGGATCTTCGATCTGGATACTCTGATCTTCGATCTGGATACTCTGATCCTCGATCTACAACTCCGAATCTTCAATCCGAATCAGCCGATCAAGGATCTGCATACTCTGCTCTTTAATCTGAAGAAGCAGCTTCTCAAGTGAGAGAAAAGAAACGAAGATTTAAAGATGCATAAGAGCAATCGCAGAAAGCAACCCCTCTTTACAATGCTACGGCTTCAAAACTCAAAATAGCCTCTGCCGTCGCCGCTGCCTTCTCCAAATGAGGCACATGCCCACACTCCTCAACCCATCGCAGCGTCCCATCCGGCAACGTCTTCTCAAATCGGGGCGCATCCTTCGCGCCCAAAATCCTATCCTGCCGTCCCCACAGCACCAGCGTCTTCGCATCCACCTGCGCAATCTTTTCTGCTAGCCCGCCGTAGCCACGACTCTTAGTAAACGCAATCAACGCCTCCTGCCTATTCGGCATCTCCAAATGCAAAGACGCACACAGCTCTGCATCTGGCGTCACAAACGACTTATCAAAATAAGCATTCTCACTAATCTTTCGCCGCACTTTAGGACTGCGCAAAAAATTCGTCGCCCACTTATCCAACGGCGAAAACATAAACCGACCAATCACAGGCGCAGGCGCAAACCCAACCGCGTCCAGCAGCACTATAATCTGAACCAGCGCCGTATGGAACACCGAAAAGTCACTCGCCACCCCACCGCCCATAGAAGCGCCCACTATCACCACCGGCTGGCCAATCACCTGCTCGCAAAAAGCCGCCAAATGCTGACGGATTAAATCAGGATTTACCGTATCTGTTGGCTGGCGCGTTTGCATGACAGGGCTGGTGCGATCGCAAAACCCAAAGCCACACAAATCCATCGCATACACCTGACGACGCTTAGCCAACAACGGCACCAGCCGCCGAAACTCAAACAGCGAACTATCAAACCCATGTAGCAACAGCAAAGGCGCTTGCCCCGGCTGAGCCTCACCTTGCACCACATAGCTAGTTGCGATCGCACCTTGCGGCAGCACCACATCCGCCCACTGAATGCTTTCAGCGATCGCAATCGACGTCTCCTCCGTCAGCCCAGCCGCCGACTCAGGCAAGCGCATTTCCTTACTCTCCACCGCTATGCCTCTTCAACAACATCCCCACTCGGCAAAGCCTTTAAAGTCGTCTTCTGCCGCGCATCTACATAAAAGCTTGCCACAATCGCCAGCAGCATCCACCACAGCGTACTAATTTGAGGCCGATACCAAACCGTATCAAACGCCCCTTGTACCAGCAGACCCGCGATCGCCCCCAGCGCAGCGATCAACCACAGCCCGCCAGCATCCAGCGTCTGCCTTAGCCGCACCAGCTGCACCCAGCCCTGCTGAAAGCTTAAAACCAGCATCCACAAAAACGCAGCAAACGCGATCACACCACCTTCTACCAGCGTCTCAAAATAAATCGAATACGCGCTCAGCGCCGTGTAGTTAGGCCGCTGATACAGCGGATAAATCAGGTTAAACGCATCATTTCCTGGCCCAATGCCCACAATTGGCCGCGCCTGAATCATGTCAAACACCGCCTCGTACACATTCAGCCGAAAATTATTACTGCTATCGCCGCGCATCGCAAAAATACTCATCACGCGATCGCGCACTGGTGGCACAAACAGCACCGCCGCCACGACAAAGGCCAATGAGCCCCCCAGCAGCAGAGGCAACGACCACCGCTGCCAAAAAGGCGGCAGCTTTGGTCCCTGCCAAAAAACCAGCAGCACCATCATCACAAAGCCCATCGCCAACAGGCCCAGCCAGCCGCCCCGGCTCAGCGTCAAAACCAGGCAAGCACCGCTCGTCACCGTCATCACCAGCGCCAGCAGCTTTGGCAGCCACTTGGGCCATACCAATATCGCCATCGACCCAAAACTCACCGCCGGCATCAAATACCCCGCCAGCAGGTTCGGATTTTTAAGATAGCTGTAGGCCCGCGTCACCCCAGCCATATTTGACTCCGGGTCTACCCAAGTTGCCAACGCGTCCGCCCCAAAAATCCACTGCCGAATGCCATATATCGACACCACCAGCGCCGTCAGTGAATACACCAAAATCAGCGCCGACCGCAGCTCTTTAACTCGCAAAATACGGGCTAGCGCAATAAAGAAAAAGATATTCACCGACAGCGTCCGCAGCCCTTCTAAAGCCGCTCCCTTTACCGGAGAAAACACCGTCGCCAGAATCATCGCCCCCCAGTAAGCCACCACCGCAAGATGCAAAGGCGTCAGCCATCCCTCGGCGCGATCGCTCACCGTTAGCAGCAGCCAAAATCCCGTCACCATAATCAGCAAATAGCCAATCATAAACGTCGAAACATACGGAGCCAGCGCAATCGTCAGCGCCGCAATCACCCAGACAATGCCATCTCCCCAGGCCAGCAGCCAGCTACCCGCTCGCCATCGCCGAAACGGTGACATTAGCCGATGCAAAATGCTCACCTGCCGCCACTGAGAAAAATCAAAATTGCTAAGCGTTAGCCGAGACGTAAGTGGTTGAATAATTCCAAACATATGACTGTCAGGGTGAGAATAGGGATAAATATCAAGATATTTTGGCTTGCGGTCTGGATTGAGTGGCGATCGCACTGATGAAAGGAATAGCTAACTGTAAGCTATCAACCGTTCAACTCAAAGCTCAACTCAAAGCCTGACCGCCTAAGCTATCAATGCCGCCATCAACACCGATTGATACTTTACTCAGAAATAAAGGTATCTTAAGTGAGCCTCTATCCACGCGCATTTGCACTATGCATTGAATGGTGCATTGAATGTTCACCAGCAGTACTGACTGGCAGGCATTTACCTGTATCAGAAGAGTGACATACCTGGTATTAGAGAAGTGACATCAGAAGCCCGTGTATCGTACCAAAGTCCTACCGCTTCTATGAAAAATTAGAAGCCAAAACTTAGAAGCCAAAAATTAAAGGCCAAAAATTAAAGGCTAGAAATCGAGAGAGAAGTTAATAGCTAGAAGTTAATGTCAAACACCGTATCCGCTACTGACCCAGCGCAAAAGGCCCAAAAAGGTATTCTCATTGCCGGAATTACGCTTCTGCTTTTGCTGATGTTTGGTGCTCAGCGGCAGCTTGTATCCCAGCAGTTTGTCAGCGCCACAGCTGGCAGTACCGTTGAAACTGAACTAATCGATCTCACAGGTCAGCACAGCCCATCGGTAGAAATTATCACTCAGCTGCAATATACTCAGCAGGCCCTTTTCAAAGCAGAACTGCTGGGCGGTAACGGCGACCTTATCAGTGAAGCTAGCCAAGACTTTGACAGCCGCGCTAGCGAAAGTAAACGGCAGCTAAAACTCACCAACTGGCCCGACCCTGAAAGCATCAAAGTCAGACTCACTGTCGCCAGTCAAGCCATCACCGCCAATCCGCCCGAGGGACTCAGCGCTGACCAGGTTCCCGTCATTTTTGAAGTCAACGTCTACCGCCAGTGGCTCAGCCGCAGCTATCTCTGGCCAGGTTTTTTCGCCTGCATCGGTCTCTGGATTATCGTCAGCCTAGCCCGCCGCCGTGCCAACACTTGGGAATAGCGCCAGCGCTTGGGAATCGTTTATCTATTTTAAAAAATCATGTTCTACAAAGTCTGCCTTGGCCTAGCAATTGGCATCCTTACCCTGAGTCTAATCGGCTCTTTTGCTAACGCCAGCTCACTCACCCTACGCCAGCAAAACTTCGTCGATTCTAGGGCGCAAGGACGTATTCGCTCAACTTATATTGTGCCTGTTCCCTATGGCCGCACTTACAGCGGCGGAGGCGGTAGCAGCGGCTCTTCCCGGTCTAGCTACGACGGCTACCGAGGCGGCGGGCCAGGCAGTGGTAAGTAGCAGCGCATCAAAATAGCGGCACGTAAAACAGTAAACAAAATTATGCTCTCCCAGGCGACCCGTCTTACCAAACAGCAGCGCCACCTGCTTCTACTAACCGCTGCGGTCTCTTCTGGATGCGGACTGGCAGCCGAACTGTTGCTAGGCACGCTCACAAGCTATTTGGTGGGCGCACAGGCGCTTGCCTATGGTGTTGCTGTCGGTGGTTTTCTAGCGGCGATGGGCCTGGGTGCCTACCTTAGCCGTTTTATTGCTAACGACAAACGCTCGACAGAAATCGAACAGCAACGGCAGCTGATCAATAGCTTTTTTACGATTGAAATTGTTTTGGCACCGCTGGTAGCTCTGGTTCCGCTGGGCCTTTTTTCACTATTTACACTGAACGGTCCAGTTTGGGTAGGGCTCACCTTTAGCACGCTTATTCTTGGTATCCTTTCAGGAATGGAAGTGCCCTTGCTCACCCGTTTAATTGAGCTAGATGCACACGATCTTAGCGACTCTCTAGCGGGCGTTCTGGCACTAGACTACGTCGGTGCTTTAGCCGGTTCACTCCTTTTCCCGGCTGTCTTACTGCCTTGGGTTGGGCTTCTGCCTTCCGCTTTTCTCATTGGTGCCTTCCCCGCTTGGATGGTTTTCTTACTGGCTCGCGCCTTCCCGCAAATGAAATCCTGGCGCTATGTCGGGCTCGGGCTAGCGATCGCACTTTGCGTCATCACCCCCGCCGTACTGCCCTTCAGCGCCCGGCTAGAAAACAAGCTGTACAAGGCACCTGTCGTATGGCGATCGCAATCTCCCTATCAGCGCATCATCCTCACCCGCTACGGCCAAGACACCCGCCTTTTTCTCAACGGCGAACTTCAGCTTTCTACCGTAGACGAGTATCGCTATCACGAAGCGCTCGTTCATCCCGCCATTGCTGCGGCTAGTCAGTCTGGCCATCCGCCCAAAAACATCCTTCTGCTGGGTGCGGGCGACGGTATGGCACTGCGCGAAGTCCTCAAATGGCCTAGCGTTGAACAGATCACCATCGTCGAGCTAGACCCGGCAATTGTTGAACTGGCTCAAACTCAGGCATCTTTGGTCCAGTTCAACCAAAATGCGTTCAGCGATCCTAGAGTCACGATTCAATACGGCGATGCCTTCAAGGCCATCCCAAAATTAGAGACTCAGTTTGACATCATCATTGCCGACTTTCCCGATCCCGATGAAGTTGCGATCGCAAAACTCTACTCCAAAGGCTTTTATCAGCAGCTGCGCAGCCGCCTAGCCCCCGAAGGCATCCTCGTCACCCAAGCCTCTAGCCCTTTTTTTGCGCCTAAAGTCATCAGCTGCATTGCCAAAACCCTCAATGCTACCGGCCTCACGGCTGTCCCCTACAGCGTCAACATCCCCAGCTTTGGCCCTTGGGGCTTCGTCATCGCCAGCAATCAAAATCTATCCTTCACCAACCTCAATCTCCCTATCGAAACCCAATTCCTCACGCCTGATCTCATCCCGACTTTCTTTGTCCTTGCCAAAGACACCATCGATACCTCAGTCGAAATCAACCAGCTGTCTGATCCGGTCATCGTACCCTATCAATCCAACCCTCGCTGGTCGGTGTACTAGCCCTAACGCACCGTTCTTTGCTTATTTCTCTCTTTTCACGTTTCTGTTCTTACGCACCCTCGCAATCACCCCATTATGGAAAATCTCTTTTGGCTCCTTATTATTGTTGTCCTCGCGGGCGTCGCCATCTGGTATTTCAACGGCGGCAGCACCAATCGCCCCGCAGCCACAGGGACCCGTCAGCCCACCGTTTTTACCCTTCAGCTGGGTGACGTGGTTCAGTACGACAGCATCGACTGGATTATTGAAGATAAGCTCACCTACAACGACGATGGCTGGGAGTGGGTCGAATATCTGTTGCAAGATGGCGATCGCATCAGCTTTCTCTCCGTTGAAGATGACGACACGCTAGAAGTAACCTTCACCGAAAAAGTAAGCGACTGCCCGGTTGACAACCCACCTGCCAGCCAAATCACCTACCGCCAACAAATCTTTAACCGTAGCGAGAAGGGCACCGCTCAGCTCAAACGCCAGCGTCATCCAGAGCGCGCCGCTGAAACCTGTCAATACCACGACTACAGCGGCCCCAACGAAACTGTTATGAGCATAGAAATTTGGGACGGCCAAATAGAAGTCAGCGTTGGCAACAAAGTTCGTCCTTATCAGCTCACCTTCTTGCCTGGCGATGGCGAAAGTGTCTATCGCAACGACACTTGAAGACAGCCAGCATAAAGACAGGTAGCAAGAAAAGGCATCTAGCAGAGGTGAAACAAACGCTAAAAAGCCGCTGCTTTCTTCAACGAAAGCAGCAGCTAAGCCTATTGTTCAGATGTTATCTGCGTATCACGAACGAGTTAACGAACTACCACAAAGACAGCCAATAGCAGAGACTATCTCTAGTGAACCTCAACGGCCTCGACTAAAATCACTTGCTCAGAAGCGGGCTGATAGTTCACTTCATTGACAGAGGTGAGGTCGAGCTTACGACCTAATTTAGCGCTCAGCCTATCGCTTAGAGATGCAAGCTTTTTGTCAATGCCCTTGCTGATAAAGAAGTTAGTTAGCAGCGTACTCACAATTGATAGTGCGATAGGCGCAAAGACAAAGGAGAACAGACCGTGCACAGTAAACCCAGGCACGAACAGAGACGCAAACCAGAGACAGAAACCGTTGATTACCAACGAGAAACTACCCAACGACAGTAGCGTAATCGGCAAAGACAGCAGCTGAATCAAAGGCTTAACAGAACTGTTGATAAAGCCGATAGCGATCGCCGCGCCAATGGCTACAGGGAACGTAGCGATACCAACGCCTGGCACGAAAAAGTCGACAACAATCAAGCTTAATGCGGTTACCAGCGTCGTTAGAACAAATCCCAACATATTTATTTCCTCTTTTTTGTAGTGAAGGCTATCGTCTGGGCCTTCGGTGTTTATGTCATTTCTTTTGCCTCTTTATAGTGACAAAGCAGAGAAACGTTTTGAAGTGTAGAGAACCCTATAGAAAATCCGTTGAAGCCTGGAAATTAGAGTCTTTGAGTAGGGTAAACCCACCTTTGAGTTCGGCTCTCACGACAGCATCTCTGTAAGCCTATAAGTTTTAAAGTCTGCAAGCTTTGTAAGCCTGCAAGCTTTCTCTTAGCCTAAAACGCTCACCAGCTCACTGACTTAGAAGTAGAGGTGCCTAGTACACGCCAATACCTCAGCTAAAAATAACTGTAATGGAACCGTACAGTCTAGTTTTTCGACAAAATTAGAACAGCAGCCAGACCCTAAACAGCCGACAGCTGATTATTCTCCTCGGCAGTCTTTAGCTTTAGCCAATCAAGAGGCTCTCTGAGCACTAAGAAAGAAACACCAATCGCTCCGTAAAAGCCTTCTAAGTTCAGTCCGGTCTCTGTATCTTCTACATGCCCCTCATCGCTAAACAACCGCTGAGTTCTATACCGGTGGTAAAGCTTTACCAAACGACCTAAGGGAACAACCTGCCGGTAGCCAGGCTGATAGAGTTCAGCGTCTAGCTGTGGAAGCAAGTACCACGGACAGTAAATAATCTGGTGGTGCGCATTGTGATAGCCGAAGTTCAAAAACAACAGATTTAGCCAGGGCCATCGCACCGATACAACATTCGAGTAGGTGTTGAGTTCTTCGTATTCTGCGCTGAACTTTGGCATTGGCTGACCGAGCTGAAGCACCTCAAACGTGTGCTGAAAGCAGTCAATAAAGCGTAGAAGATTGAGAAAGCTAACGTAGGCAAACAGATACAGTACAACAGCCTTGAGAGAGTAATAGCCTAAAGCGGTGAACAGTCCGCCCCTTAACAGTAACAATCCGGCGTTCCGCCAGCGGTCTTCTTTGCGAGTCTCTCCCAAAAACGGAGATAGCGCGCAAAACCAGCGAAGGATAAAGTTTACTGCGGGAAAGTACAAAGCCTCTAGGCTCACAACTATTTGCCGAGCCCAGCCTGGCAGCGTGTTCAAAAAGTCGGCAATGGAAAAGGCTGAAAAATCAGCCCGGTTCTTGTGATGCATCATGTGATAATTTGCTAGCGGACGATACCGGCAGTAGCAAGAACCGGTTAAAAACACCATGAGCTTGCCGCCCAATACATTCAGCTTCAGGCTTTTGAAAATAGCGGCATGCATAAACTCGTGAACAAAATAAGCAGCCCAGAGCAGCGTGTGCGTCAGCAAGACAACACCTAAACCATTAAGCCACCAAGCATCTGCAGCAATACAAAAAATAGCCAACCCATAGCCACCGATGACATAGCTTAGGGCTAACCCATTAAGCCAATGAGTCGGCTGATTGATTCGAGCCGTCAGCGTATTTGAAATCGCAGGCATGGTAGATCTCCGGGTAGTGCCAGATAGTAACAGAGCATCAAACTGTCAGCAGATTCTCACCTTCAATTTGTAGCAAATAAAACACTTGGCGTTTGCTATTTTGGCTACGGTTAAAGCATAGAAGGACTGCGATCGCACCTTCTTTCAACCAGTCTTCTTCTCCTAACTATCCTTACTGGCTTCTCACCATGACCTACGCCTGGCCCAACGGCATGCAATGTGCTGCCGCCCTCAGCTTCGATGTTGACGGAGAAGCTGGCATATTAGCGCTTGATCCCAAGTATGCTCAGCGCCTCTCTGCATTATCTTGGGCACGCTACGGTCCGAAGGTTGGCGTCCCGAGAATCTTGGACATGCTGAGCAAAAAGAACGTCAAAGCCAGCTTCTTTATTCCGGGCTACACCGCAGAACTTTATCCAGATCTCATCGCCCGCATTCATAACGAAGGCCACGAAGTCGGCATTCATGGCTACATCCACAAAAAGCCCTCAGATCTTAGCGAAATAGAAGAAGAAGCTGCACTGGTCAAAACCAGCCAAATCCTCAAAGGCATTACGGGCGAAAAACCGACCGGCTACCGTTCACCCTGGTGGGACATGAAGGTCAGCACCCCGGCGCTGCTAGCGCGTCACGGCATAAGTTACGACTCATCGCTAATGGATGACGACGCTCCCTACACAATCTCCACCGCCAGTGGTGAACTGGTCGAACTCCCCCTGCACTGGACCAACGACGACTGGGAACAGTTTGCCTTTACCGTCGATCCGCCGACGGGTAGCGGCGTAATTGAAACCTGTGCCAAAGCCTTTCAGCTGTGGAAAGAAGAGTTCGAAGGTCTGTATCACTACGGTCGCGCCTTTATACTCACCATGCACCCTGAGGTCATTGGCCGTCCGGCTCGGCTGATGATGTTAGAACGACTGATTGACCATATGCAGTCGTTTGAAGGCGTATGGCTCACTACCTGCAAGGACATCGCAAATCACCATGCCAAGACACAGCAAGTAGAAACTGCCTCTATAGCCTCTACCTCTATGACCTCCACCTCCATAACCTAGAACAGTGGCGCAGACCCATCATCAGCTCATTCCCTAACCGACACTGAACTTTGAATTGATTGGATTGCTGGCATTACAGCGTCTAAGTCTGTTGAGTTGCCCGTTACAACTAGCCGAATGTAATAGCCGTCAGGGAGAATTCTCAAATACTGGAAGACCGTCGTATCTTGGCGTGTTGCCTGGGTGAGATACCCTTCACCATCGGCAAAGGTGACAGGCGAGTTGTCCGTGATATTAACATCTACAAAGCCGTCGGTCTGTTGTAACAGCTGCGCTGCAAAAGCGGCCTGATCGCTGACGACCACCGCACTCAGTGAACTAGCGATAATAACCAGCGGCGCTTCGCCAGACGGATCGGGCTCACCATTAGGGCTAAGCAGAACGGCTGAACCGGCCAAAACATCAAAGATTTGAAAGGGTTCAGCGACCTCAAAGGTGAAAGGGAGTTCAGCGGCCTTTTCTTCAACAGAAGGCGGCGAGTTCAGCTCAATGGACTGAATGGTTTGAATCACATCCGCTTCGCTGAGCTGGCTAGGCGCAATTACATTGAAAGTTAGAAGGACGGTACTTTCTTCACCCAACAGCGTGAAATATTTATCTATGACTAATCCATCAACCTGTTGTGTCCCGCTGACCAGAGAAGTCTGAATCTCTCCTATCTGGATATCCGATACTGTTTCAACATCTAGCGTAATCCCTCGCTCGGCAAAGGCCGCCGTGATCGCTTCAGGAGAAGAAGAGAAAATGTCAGCCAGTTCGCCATAGGCAGCTTGTGGCATTTCGGTCAGAACAATGCTAGAGAAATCGTCCGGGTTAACGAAGCCTGAGAACTGCTCAGAGAGGATGAAGTCTGGAGGGGGCGATAGCGATACGCTGGTGCCTGGAACCATTACCAGGTCTGCATCATCAGTATCGGCTTTGATAGCTGGGTAGCGAGCAGCAGACGGCTGGCTGGCCTGTTGCTTGCTAGCCCTTTGCTGGCGGGCCTCTGCTGATGAGAGCGTTGGTGATAAAAGCGTTGGAGCTGATAGGGCCGAAGTCGCGAGCTGAGCGACTGCAAGAACAGTAACGCTAGTGGCTAAAAGCGGGCGTAGAGATTTTTTCAGGATTTTTTCTTTCACAGTAGGCGTTTGAATTAGCGCGTATACAACAGACGCATTTCTTGCACTATCATCGCATACTCGATGCTCAAGAAGCTTATATGTAGAGGCTCTGGGGCATACAAAAGCATCGAATTTCTCTGCGCAAGTAGATCAGTGCAATATTGATTGCCCGACTGGCCAGGTTGGTTACCCAGAGGAAATGGGCGATCGCACACAAAACATCACACACCAAGCAACGTACGTCGGCAAAGCCACGTCTGTGTCGTATCGCCCCAATCATCCCTATCCCAAACTAATCCGCTTGGTCAAAATCGACATCACCTCGTTAGCTCGTCCTGTCGAAATAGGCCGACTCCAGTCATTCGGTTCTGCGTAGCCGAGATGATGCAGTAGTCGAATAGTGGTCTGTACAGTAGCGAGCGTTCCAAACAGCATGTGTCTGATGCATTCGGGACGTGGATTGTGGTCGTTTAGAAGGTTAGTTGAGATGCTAGAAGCTGTAGCAGTAGGCGCTTCTGATGAGGTTTCGGCGGAGGGTGAGTCAGCAGAAACGGTGAGTGCCGTAGCGCTCGTAGCAGTTGAGGTAAACATGAGATCTGGTCTCCACAGATGAGGGTGGTTAAGGAAACCAGAACCCAATTGTCCAAAGCCACTCCGCAAAATGTAGTGCAAATCGGGGGTGGCTAAGGTATCTTACCTGTAGCTTCCAGACTGGCCTGATCAGTTTGGGAGTTAGCGGCTTGGTAGGTGTTTGCACCACCTGCCAGTCGCGCTTTAGTCAGTTGAGTTCTGAAGTGAGAACTGTGATAGGCATCACAGCCTTAGCTACTGAAGATAGGTTGATTCTTGTACTGAGTCAAGTGACGAAGATGAGGGCAAATAATTGAAACATCGTTATCAACAGTTGCTGTAGAAACTTTGATGAATCAGGAGAAACCGATCAAGCCACTAAAACTAAGCGACCTTTACGAGCCAAGAGCAGAGCGTCCTGGATGGTCACTGACATTTGGCGCATCCTGCGCAGAAGCTGCTGCTGTCTGCCTAGAGGAAAGAGGACACAGCGAAGAAATTGTGATGCCAATTAATGGTGTGCACACTTGTAAAATCAACATCGTGCGAGATGGGGTCGATGAGATAATGCAGCGTTTTAACGCTGACAAAGAAGTCGCAACTGAGTACGGTGCTTATGGCATTGCGGCGTTAGTTATGCCTGTCTTGACTAATTTGACAGTAATTGAGCGGTCGGTGAAAGGTAGAGGCTTTGGCTTTGATTTTTGGCTAGGAGACGTAGAGGCAACGCAAGGAGTGTTTCAAAGAAAAGCTCGCCTAGAAGTTTCTGGCATCAGACAGGGGAGTGAATCAGACGTTCGCTCTAGGGTTAGAGTAAAATTGAAGCAGATTAGCCCTTCGGATGATGTGGCTCCTGGCTACGTTGCTGTTATTGAGTTTGGCATGCCTCAAGCTCGTATTGTTGAAAAATGCAGACTGTAGAAACATTGCATAGAGAAGCTATGGAGCTGGTGGACCAGGTGGTCCTCGCCAGACAAAGGGGTGATTTGGAGAGTGTCCTGGAGATCGCTAGGAAAGCTTTTGAAAAAGAGCGAGCAGCCGCTGATCTTGTTGCTGACCAGTTTGACCTTGAGCCAACTCGTGCGGTGCTGCATCGTAGCGCGGCTACATTGGCAGTTGAGTGTGGTGAGCTGCGAGACGCAGAACGGCTAATAGGAAGGGCACTAGCGGGTAACCCTCCTCAGGATATTGCAAACGAGCTACGTGATTTGTTGTTAGAAGAGATTTACTCTCAGCGGCAGGCTATTGGGCAGTAGAAAAGCAAAGCAACTGTCAACTTAAGTTAGAGATAACATAGTCAGATAGTATCTCGTACTCATTGTTGATTCTACGCATCAAGTCTTTCTGAGAGTCTGACCAGCTATAATACATAGTTGGCTTGTACGAAGAGAGTTCGTTTAACGGAACATTCAGTTTCTGAATTTCTGAAGCCATCGTATTCATATCCTCTATCTTACCTGCTGGTTCAGCAGTAGAAAATTCTGGCAAACAGTCATAGGATGATATACCTTTTAATTTAGGAAATAGACTATCTCTCATAGTAGATATAATCTTGTCTAGGTGAAATTTGTCGGAGCCAATTTCTTGGCGTTTATTAACACTGGTATAGACAGTCGTATCAAATCCATTAAATATCCATCCTCCAAACTTAGGCTGGCCCTTCAACGGAATGGTAGTGTCGTATTTGTTGGAATCTTCATATCGACGCTTTCCTTGATTCCAGTCTTCAATAAAAGATGGTAGTACCTCACCTATTAGATTGACGCAGTATGCTGAGAAAGAATCAGGTGTACAGGGCACCAAGAAGTAGTCAGAACAGTATAAGGCAGAACGAACTAACGTGTTAAAAGAAGGTGGTAAATCAATTAGTACATAATCATATCGCTTTTCTTGCTTGCGTAGCGCTTCCACTAATAAATGCGGAATCAAAAACTTGTAAAGCCCTGAACCTTGAACAACATCTGAGCCTACGGTTAATATATCAGCAAAACTATTCAACCAAAAATCTCCTGCTACTATGTCTATTGAAGACTGAGAACTTTTTATATCCGCTCCACTCTCGTAAGGTATTTCTTGCTGTTGATATTCCTGATATTTAGGTTGCGTCGAATAGACTGCAGGACTTTGAGTTGGCTGTAAAGAAGGTTGGGCAAATGCTCGAATAGTTTTCCCAAAAGGATATTTTTCTGTTCTTTTTAGGTATGAAGCGAATTCGTTATAACCAATTGTTGCTATTGAGAGGTTGCATTGTGGATCGAAGTCAATTAATAGAACTCGCTTACCTTTCGTAGCCAAATGAGAACTCAAATTGAAAATGGTGGTTGTTTTGCCGACACCGCCTTTATTGTTAAATAGAGAAATTATCTTAGTCATTGATTTCCTTTATTAAATACACAGCTCAGTACGAGTGGTTGATACGTTTCTTGGATTGGAATAGAGTACGGCAAACTGATTTTTCGGATTTCAAAGATAAGTCCAGCACTCAAAAATCTACTAATATCTTCATGAGGGCCAGTCGGCAACACCTCAACAACATCCTCTTCAATCAACTCGTACCAACGACCATAGTCCGAATACCAGTTCCAAAAACACCTCAAAACTCATTGGCTTTTGAGCAAGCAATTGAACCATGGTGTATTGCTCTCCCTCAGAAGTACCAAAGATTCTAAACTGTACTGTCGGGCTATCTTAGCAGCTTAACCAGCCGTCTATTGCACACTGTAACAATCGACACCCCTTCACAGTCAGCCTTACTGCTTTACTGAAACCAAACCACACGTCAGCAACAGCATAGGCGTGGCATTCACTGAAAAGCGTTGGCAAAAGGAGCACGGTTATGAAAAGGCG
>CALDSK010000268.1 GCA_937911865.1 uncultured Synechococcus sp. | reverse complement strand
GCGATAGGCCGGAAGGCCAAAGGTGCTTTTCATCGCGTCGTAGGTTTGGGGCCAGGTCAGACCCATAAGCCAATCCGCCTCTTCTGAGGTCAACGTGCCGTCTACCCCGTAGTGCTGAGGCTGCGAGTAGTCGGGGGTTTCAAAGGTCGGCTCTGGATCTTCATAGACATACTGAGTGGAACAGCCAGCACCTAGCGCGAGCATCAGCGCGATCGCGAATCGCCTCACGACTAGCCCCCTTGCTGCTTGCGCTCGATTTCCCGTTGCCGTAGCGCTTGCACCGCCTCGTTTTGGGCCTGCTTCTCAGCCCCATAGAGAATCACTGCCTTCTTTTGGCCGCGATGGCGAGCGGCTTCGACCTCAGCCTGAAACATGGCTAGGTCATCGGCTTCGAGGTCATCACAGAGCGCGTCTACCCGGTGGGTCGCCTCAACAATCTCACTGCCCAACTGCGAGAGATAACCGTCAAGGGCCGTGGCGGTTTGGTCGTTAGTGGCCAAAGCGATCGCACTGTCGGCGGGCAGCACTTCGACCTGGCGCGGCTGCGCTTCAAACCAGTTACGAATCTCCACGATCCACGCTTCTGAGGGCAATTCGCCCTGTGAGACGCGGATCGCATAATCGCTCATCAGCACGTGAGCCAGCTCGGTATATCGACCGCTGACCTTGCACCAGTCATAAGGCACCGCCTGAGTGAGCTTGACCAGCCATTTACGGATCGCGCCCTCGCTACAGCCACAGTTGGTAGCGACCTGGCCCCCGGTGTAGCGGCCTGCCGTACGATTGGCGTTCGAGAGGTGTTCGATAACGGTGCGAGTGTCGTTCGAGTCGGGTTCGATTTGTGTACGTTTCATCCTGCTTAAAATCTCCAAAGCTTTTCTACATTTGGGTTTCACGGTGTTCGATGCCCGTGCGAATTCAGTACGTTTAGCGTGCGATTGGCGTACGTTTGTGCCCTTTAAAGGCAGAAAACCCCCGAATTTTGGGGGCTGCTCGACGCATCGCGCACAGTCAAAGTTGGTCGAGTTCGTCTCTAGAAAGCTGAAGAATGCGTATTAGTTCGTCGGCTTGTCTGGCAGAGTATTCGGCACACGCTTTACAGCCGAGATTACTGGCTGCATCGCCCGCCAGGTAGCCCTGCATGGCCATCGCGGCAAACCATTCGCGCTTAGTTAGGCCAGTGGCCAGGAATTCACCATGATCGGCAATCGGAAAAGCAGGCTCATCAAGCCGATCGACTCTATCCCCCGTGTTGGGAGTCGTATCGTTAGCTACCATTGAATTGTCTACCTCGTCATAGTTGTGGACATACCCCTATCAGCGCGTCACCGCTGATAGGGGTTTTTAGTTTGGGTGACTGTCTCTTGCAAGTCTTCAAGCTCTGTAGGGTCATCAGGTAACTCGTCAGGTTCACACTTCAGAACCCGGCACAGCGTCTTGAATTGCCGAATAGACAGGCTTGGCTGTGATCTTCCTGTCAACCAATTGCGGTAAGTGTGATCGGTGATATCCAGCGAGTCAGCAAGCTTCTTTTGAGTGACACCAGCTCTTTTGCGTAAGGTTTCCAATTTTGGAACTCCAGACTTCTTACTAGGCATTAGCGTAAACCTATTTACTCGTAAAGGGGTTTACGCTAGGATCTTGAGCGTAAGCCGGTTTACGGTTTGCAGCTTCCCCACGGGCCTAGCCGTCCAAAGCGTCCTGTGGGGATATCTACATTCTCCCAGCCAGTGACTTCGGTCAATGGCTGGGAGACCCAATCACTATGGAATGTCAATGACGCAAGACATTAGAAACCTTGGAAAACCGCTGAGAAACTGGGAAAACAGTCCGACATCTCCCGGTTGGATGTATTGCTTTTGCACAACTGGAAGCGGCCAAAAACACCGTATTCACATTGCCAAAAAGACTGATTTCAAAGTGCTGGGCAGTTTTCCCAGCTTCACCACCGCCACGGCTACCATGCGCCAGCTCTACCAGCTAGAGGCCGCAGCGGCATGAGCCAGCAGCAATTTCAACCCGGTGATCAAGTCCGCTTCACCGACACCGCCATCAAACTGACCCGTGGGGCCGCTATCCATGCCTCTGGCACGGTGCTCGAAGTCGAGCCCGCCGTTGAGATGGTCACCGTTGATTTTGACAGCGGTAGCCCAATGATTTACCCGGCCCGTTTTCTCGAAAAAGTCACTGGGTCACAGGGCGATCGCCGATAAGCGATCGCCCTCTTTTTTGCACACACCGGATCTACATCATGACTGCACATACCCCGCCCGCATTGCCTGAGAACCCGCTGGGGCAGAGACTCTGGGAAATATTCGGCTATTACCCTTGGCACTGGCTTTATAAACCTGAGAACTGTCAGAGCTGGTCTACCGAAAACGGCTATCCCATCAAGCCGCGCACCTTCTGGAAGCATTGGCAAGATGCCGCCCTAGCGCTCGGTATGCGCTTTGGCCATCAAACTCAATACGCCATGCTCGACATCGACAAAGGAAGCCAGTATCTCAACCCTCACAAGCTCGCTGACCTGTACGAAGCCCTTGAAACCATCGGCATTAATCGCCTCATCAAGCTGCGATCGTCCTTCTCAGGGGGGCTGCATCTCTACATTCCACTGCCGAACTCGGTCGCTACCTTCAACTTGGCCTGTGCGCTTAAAGAATGCCTCAAAGCATTCGGCTTCACCATCGCCGCCGGACAACTTGAGGTGTTCCCCAACACCAAAGCTTATGGGCGCTCATGGATGGGCGAACACGTTGAATATCAAGGTCATCGCCTGCCCCTGCAACCCGGCAGCGGGGCTGTCCTGCTAAACGATAGTTTGCAGCCCGTCGGCGATCGCTTAGAGCGCTTCTTTTGGAGCTGGGACTTTGCCCAACAGTGCCAAGACATGAAGCTGCTGGGTGAAGCACTCGCGACCGCCAAAAGGAATCGCCGCAAACACCGCAGACTCTGCACCAAGCTCGAACAGTGGCGCGATGACCTGCAGAGCGAAATTGCTGAGGGCTGGACAGACTTCGGCCAAACAAACGCCATGCTCAAGACGATCGCCACCTTTGGCCGGGTGTTTCTTGGTCTGGATGGACATGAGCTAGCTACCTACGTCAGCGATCGCGCTGTCAACTCCCCCGGCTATGAGCAATACTGCCGCCACCAACACGAAATCGATCGTAAAGCGATGGGGTGGGCGCGGAGCGTCGAGAACTACTACTACCCGGCCAAAGCAGGTGATAGCCAGACCAAAGGTGATCAATATCCCTTAGAACCGACTCCAGACGGCAATAAGGAACGCCAATGGGACGCTAGCCGCCGCATCCTCAAGGCAATACAACAAATCCTCACCGAAGGCACCTACAAACAGCTTGAAACCGTCTCTCAGTGGGCAGATCGCATCACCGCCTTAGCTA
>CALDSK010000267.1 GCA_937911865.1 uncultured Synechococcus sp. | reverse complement strand
CGGAGTATCAATAAGCATCCGTAGCTTTAGACCTTCTTGTTCAATCCTAACCTTGATTCTTTCATTGGGATATTTAACACCTAGGATACGACTGAAATAGGACAAAATTGATGTACCTGCCTCCCAATGCTCAGGAGGAAATTCAATAGTACGTTCAACTCGGGAATGATTGTTCCCTCCCTCGTTTTTGCCGCTGTTTTCATAAGTCCATCTCTCCTCAGCAATACTAGACCAATCGTCAATCTCTACTGCTTGGCAAATGCGGGTAAAGATATCTACTTTGATTGGCTTCCTTTCCCAAAAACGCCGTAGTGTTGATTTTGAGATCGCAGCAAGACCACACCAAACTTTGTCACTCTTTTTCCAGCCTTTTTTCCTCCGCTCTTGATCGACTATTTCAAGCCCTGCTTGAGATGCTCTAATGGTTTTTACAACCCTAATTTGGTCATCTACCTCCTCTTCCGCGAGACCCACATAACGCTCTGGCATCATTACATAATCCAGCTCTGCCACCTGCTCTAACGACACCGACGCACAGAACCCTTTTACATCCTCATATGCACTCTTGCCCATTCGCCAGCTGTGATAAGTATGAGAGATCTGCTGAATATCCTCTGGCAGTACACCCCCTGTTCGACGGCCGACTAAGCGTCCGAAGTTTTGTCCATCAATAAATAGAATCTCGCCCTTACGCGGATAATCGTTATTTCGCATTCGGTCCAGAAACCATAGCGCCGCTGGAGTCCGAGTGTTCAAAAATAGTCTCGCAGGCAAATTCACGATACAGTCAATCAGATTACCATCCTTGACTAGCGCCGTTCGAATATCAACCTCACGGCGGGTCCTACTCGTCAACGACCCCCTTGGCAACATTACACCTGCTCTACCGCCCGGAGATAAATGATAGATAGAATGCTGTATCCAGGCAAAGTTCGCATTGCCCTTAGGTGGAACCCCGTACTGCCAGCGAACATCGTTGTGCAACTGATCGCTTTCCCAATCGCGCACATTAAATGGCGGCTTGGCAATAATAAAGTCCGCCTTCAAGTCCTTGTGCGCATCGTTGAGAAACGAGCCTTCGTTATTCCACTTCACCTGTGAGCTATCGATACCGTGAATCGCTGTATTCATTTTCGCCAGTCGCCAAGTCGTCTGGTTACTTTCCTGACCGTAGATTGAAATATCGTCTCCTCTGCCTCGATGCGCTTCTACAAACTTCTGTGATTGCACAAACATCCCGCCTGAACCACAACAAGGATCGAATACTCGTCCCTTATGCGGCTCCAGCATTGCTACAAGCATCTTGACAACACTACGCGGAGTGTAGAACTGTCCGCCCCGCTTACCTTCTGCTAAAGCAAACTCACCTAAGAAGTACTCAAACACATCCACTAGCACATCCACACTACGAGCATCAGCATCGACTGGTGCAATAGTACTTACTAACTCAATTAAGCTACCTAAGCTCCTTGGATCAAGGTTCTGTCGTGAAAAGACTTTGGGTAATACGTCCTTAAGTGAAGCATTCTCTTCCTCAACCGCGTACATTGCCGCATCAACGAGCGAGCCTAAATGTGGCTGGTCTACTTTACTCTGCAAAGTAAACCAGCGAGCTTCTAGTGGCACAAAAAAAATGTTCTTAGCCCTATACTCGTCCCTATTCTCTGAGTCAGCACCTGCGTAATCACCTTCACCAGATTCTAGCCTCGTAAAGAGTTCTACAAATGCATCGGAGATGCACTTTAGGAAAATCAGACCCAGCACAACATGCTTATATTCAGCCACGTCGATATTTTTGCGCAGGGTATCAGCTGTCCTCCAAAGCTGCTTTTTCAGTCGCTCTTCTTGCACTGCTTTTTTCCTTTTGGCCATTGCCTAATTGCATCCCAGCAAGTAGAGATCGCGATAGAAGCTCCGCTCTGCCTATAGTTCCATATCACGATCACGACAATAAGAAAGTGATTACACTATCAGGACTAGCGGAAGGGAGTGGTAACGCTCCCGCTCTACCCACCTTACCCGCCTCCCCCCGCTGCTCCTGTATGGCCTGATGCAGTTAGCTAGGCGAGACCTCTCACGAAGAAAAGAATGCAGATTTGAGACTGAGTTCTAAGCAAGATCTCTATGCTGGCTCAGTACAACTTCTGTTTTCACGAGATTGAACTTTTTAACAAGTCGCATCCTTCTCTCACTCCAATCTTTGGGCAATCGTGATTCAAAGGGTTCAGGCAAAGGTGGTTGATATTTTCCATAGTCACACCAATGAAGCCATTCGGCATGCGTTGCAAGTATGGCCTTCTTTTTCTCATCAAGAGCAGCGTCTCTTTCAAACAGCTCTTTATAACTCGCTTTTGTATAGTTCTTGAGCATGGCCCAGTCACCTATCTTCACTGCCGTAAATTCTTCTATAAATTTATTAGCCTCCTTTTTCGTTAAGCAGATACCATACTCTTTTTGCAAGTTTACATTCCACGTACACTCTTCTTTGATATGAAACCAACTAAACGGGTACTCCATATCTATAGACAGTGCCATAGCAACTGCTAAATCCACTTTTTGAGTTGGACTCGGAAGCTTATCAAGCGCATCCAAGGATATTTTGAATATTTTCGAACAGGTACGACTCATTCGGACTTCCAGAGCTTTTTCGCCTGAATCCTATCTCGTAAGTCGTATTAGGCGGTATTGTAAAAAATTAGGCGGAATAAGTATAGTCCAGCACATTGAACAATTTCTGAATCGCTGCTGCGATCAGCTGAGACCAGGTAAGAAAAGAAATGTAGGAAACAGCTCCGTATCTTTACGGTCGTGATGCCACGGACTATAAGTGTCAAAAACTAAGCAAAATCTCTTTTTTTATTTTTCGTAAAATCTACCTCCGTTATGTAAACTTAGTGTGTTTGAAGTAGGGTTTCTGATGCTTAGATGACTGGAACTGGATAGCGATGGCGAAGTTTGTGTTCGAGCATCGAAATTAGACTTTCAATGTCAGACAAGAGGACAAGCACTGAAAGCACGTCTTCGATACTTGAAAATAAATTAAAGGTAATATCTTAGGTCGTCTCACGTATTCTCATGTAATCGCACATGTCACCATTTGTCTGCTAAGATAAGGACACGACCAAACACGGAATAGGTTTATCCAGAACGTTAATTCGTTCAGAAAGAACCAAGCCCCCACTTACAGAGTTGTAAGTGGGGGCTTTATAGATCTAAGTTTTGGACAATTTAGGTCATGGGCTGCTGTCTTTTATTACTCCCCGTTCGCTGCTAACGCTAGAACCAGCCAAATAATGAACGTCTCCGCCGCAAGCGGACGGAGTATCACTTTTCGATGCTCGCACGCTGCACGGCTCATCATCGCTCAGCAATGCCCTTCGGACGCTGCTTTACTGGACGCCGCAGAGCGGCGGGGAATTGAACCCGGAGAGGTATTAAAAAGACAACAGCGATAACTAGATAAGCTGACAATGCGACAACTTACCCTTAGATGTGTTCGATGAGAAATATGCCTTGCTTTAAAGGCTCATGGATCTCATAAAACAGGCTTTGGAAGCAAGATTATGGGAGGTTTTGGTAAATTGCTTCCAGCTTAAATGTAATGAAATGAGTGTCCAAAACGCTACTGAAACTATAGCCGTTAAGCATAGCAACTGAGCCAAGAACCAGAGACGCAGTAACAAACAAAACAGCGATGGAGTTGAAATGTTTCATCGATTGTTAGATATATATGGTGTAGAACAAGTCGTCAGCTTCGACATTAACGAAGCTGACTGAAGAGTCGAGTTCACACTGAAAAGATGGATAATACCCAGTTCTTTCGCGACCAAACTACGGAATAGGTGTTATTTATCTAGGCAGGGTAAGGCTGTCAATCTCTTGTTTTCCAATACTAGCGTATTACGTACGTAACTGCCGTATAGAGTCAGTAAAAAAATATCAGCTATCTAACAATTAACACTGATGTATCTATGCAGAATAGAGAGTGGATGATTCTCTGCTGTAGGGCTTAGCGAAATTAAAGACAGAGTTTATCCTTTCAGTTGGTGTGATATTTGTCACTTACCCATTCGTTTACTGTAACTAGGCAAATTAGCCTTGGAAGTCTTGAAAAAACCGGGCTGCATATAGACTGACTCTCAAGAACTGTTTTGGATGTGTGTTGAGTCAAGATCTGGCCTCCTAGCCGAGATCTCTTTAATTCCGCTTACATCGACTTGACAGCATCAGTAGGAAAGATTTTCAAATCTGGTGACATGAGTAGTGCAGCCTTTTGATCTGCTGAAACCACGGTTTACCGTCAGCGTTCCATGCCCTGGTCACGGCTTTTCTGCTGAGCGCGCTTTTTCTGTGGCTGAGACCGCCTCGTTCGCTGCGCTTGCTCAATCCTCGGCTGAGCTCGGCTGATCACCTCAGTCACATAAGCGATACTCGCCTCTCTTCCCTGTGACTGCTCTAGCGCTTGTGCTGCTGGCCCTTCGAGCAGCACTCGGCCCACCAGCACCTGTTCGTCCTGGGTAAGCTGCTGACCGCCTCGCGCTTTCAGTAATTTGTCCATCAGCTGACGAGCCACCAGCAGATCGCATTCCTTGGCAGGGCGATCACTAAACGCTGACGCGTATCGCTCATAGACTTCACGCCGCTGACGTCGTTGCTGTTGCTTTTCTGCTAAAAGCGCTTTTTCCTCAGCGACGCGGGCTTTGGCCCGCTCCAACAGTTCAGGATCAACACTTCTAAACACCGCCTCTGCTACACCGCCTACAGTTGTTCGTTCTGGAGATCGTCTGCGTCTGCTTAGTCTCTGAGCCTTTCGCTCAACCTGTCTATCGAGCCTTGCAATCGCTGCTGCTGCACGCTCCAGCTGCTCAGCGCCGCTGTCAATTGCTGCAGCGGCTGCTCTAAGGCGCTCGGCTGGCTGGGCGAGTTCTGCGGCTCGATGGCGTTCTTCAATTCCTGTGACCACACTTCTAACATCTGAGACGTACTCCGGTGTGACGCCGCCTGCTCTTTCCGTAGCTCGCTCACTTCCTGCCGCAACTGTTCTATCTCTTCGTGCAGCGGCGCGGTGGCTGCGTGCAACGCACTCTCCAGCGAGATCGCCAACGTATTCGGATTGATCTGCACCTCGTAGCTCTCGGGCGGGCTCGGCGGCTTTCTTGTCTTGGGCATTCGGATTCACCAGTTTGAATAACGGCAGGTAGTCACTCGGATTGTTCTTTGTTGTACTGCGCTGCGCTCTTTTGTACAGCTGTTGCTTATCAGCGGTGTATAGCTTCAGATTAGATTTCGCCCTGGATACCGCGACATACAGTCCCTCCTTACTCAACGTACTGTCGATATCGGCTAGCACCTGCTCTGCGGTCTTACCCTGGCTGCTGTAGGTCGTGCTCACCAGCGCATAGTCCAGGTACTGCTGACCGCTTAGCTCAAGGGTGATCGCATTGCCTTTGGTATCTTTGAGCGTAGCGCTGCCGCTGGCGTCTATCTGCGCTACCGTCACCAGCTGGCCATTGCGCACACCCTTGACCGCTTCGTTGCGCGTCCAGCGCAGCTGCTCGCCCACTCCGACTGATAGCTGCTGGACCTGGTAGGTTGTCTTATCAGCGCAGGTGGCTGGGTCAAAAGGGAAGGTGTGACCGTCTGGGCCCTGTAGGGTGAGCCGATTGTTCGCCAGGTCTTTCGCCATCACCCGGTACTGGCCTCGGCGTTTCATGCCATAGCGGCGGTAGTCCTTCACTGGCACCACCACATCATCCACTTCATAGGCACAGGCATACTTCAGTTGCGCAGATGTCCGATCTCGACTTCTCAGCGACTGAAGCGTAAACACATCCTGGCCCAAACTCCCTTCAGTCTGTAGCGCTGCTCTTAGCTCTTTGGTCAGTGTCAGTCGCTCTAGATTAGTACCGCTCAAGATCAGCGTCTTTTGGCGTGTCTCAGGCGGCAGACTCAGGTAGTCATAGGTGATGGATTGATAGCGTTCTTCTACGCGCTTTACCTCGTTTATCATCCCGGCCATACTCAGCTGGTCCAAGCCCTCAGTTTGCTCTCCCGCAGCGAGGCACACAACCGATTTTCGCAGTGCCTCTGTTTTCTGCCTGCGTGACTCTTTCAGATAGGACGTTTTCATCCCGGCTGACTGAAGCGATTTGAACGGGTTACCTGCTTCGACAGCGGAGAGCTGACGGGTGTCGCCAACAAGAAGAAGGCGAGCATGGTTTACTTGCGCTTTTGCCAGCAGTGCATGAGCATCTTTGGCACTCAGCAGTCCAGCTTCATCGACGATCCAAATCGCTGGTTTATTGACTGCATTTTGAGGATTGTTTTGAGGTCTATTTCGGTCGTTGCTATGCAGTAATCGGGCGACGGTGTTGCCCTCGATATTGGCTTCTTCTGCGAGCACGTTTGCAGCCTGGGCGCTGGGGGCATAGCCAGTGACGTCGTAGCCTCTCTCAGTAGCCATCTGGGAAAGTAGTTTGAGGCTGTAGGTTTTACCTGCTCCAGCGACACCTTGCCATGCCATCACCGCATCGTGACTAGTAGCGGTTTCAAGGATGGCCATGTACTGGCCTGTCGTTAGCGTCTCTTCGTTCTCGGTTAGCTGGAGTACGTTGGACAGAGAGGCGATCGCATCCTCCCTTCCCTGGCCACTCTCCATGATCGCAATCGTATTCAGCTCGCGGGTGATCGCATCTTCTGTCGTAAAGCGGTCTTTGGCGGCGATGAGTCCAGCGTCTGTCATCGCACTTTGCAGCTCTGAAAATGACTGCTCACCTAGATGATGTTCTAGGGCAAATCGCTCGGCTTTTTCTCGCCTGAAGACGCTCTCTCTTTCGGCGGCATGACTTACTCCTTCTGCCGCTGAAGTTATCGCCTGACTTTGAAGGCTGACAGGCTCTGTTTGAGGAACTTCTGGTAGACGAATTTCGCTCGTTGAGATCGATTTTTTCCAGCCGTTCAGCAGCACTTCTCGCGGCACGGTTTTCTTTCTCAATCGGGTCGCTAGGGTGGCCTGTTTTTTCTGCTTTGGATGCAGCGGTTTGCCACCTTTTTCTTGCAGCGCTGCTTCCCAGCGTTCGATGTAGTTTTCTATCTGCTGGCTGCGGGTGCTGAACAGATTGAGTACGTCTTTCTTGTAGCCTTTACACTCAAAAGTGCCATTACCCTGCGGTTCAATTTCATAGCCGATTTTGAGCAAGCCATAGGCCAGTTCGTTCTGATAGATTTCGCCTATCAGTTTGACGTTATTTAGCGCTTCGTCGTTACTGATACTTTGCCACTTGCCATTCTCTAATTGAGTGGCATTAATCACCACGCAGTGCGTGTGCAGCTGCGGGTCTTGTTCGCGGCTGGTTTCGTGGCGAAAGGTGGCGGCAATTAGGTTACCAGTGGTGACTCTTTCTCTGATGCCGGGGCCGCGTCTGACTCGGGTCTGGGCGTAGCGAGTTTCGAGTACTTCGAGCGCGGTTTTGACGGCGCTGTCATGCGCTTGGATAACACGCTTATCTTTCTGGATTAACCCAGCGATGCTGACGCTCTTCGGAGCACTGAATGTGTAATCGGTGGCGGCACGATGTTTGGTTGGATCAATGCGGCGTCCGTGTAGATTCTTTCTGTCTGGGGTTTGACCGTGTAGAAGCTGTTGGAATGTCTGCTTATCGACCGGACCGGATAGGTGCAGCTGCTCGGCTCCTTTGCCCTGCCATTGACTATCGCTTTGCAGGTCTAGATCGCCTTGCGTATAGTAGTCGTCTTTCTCGTAGTAGTTTTCGGCTTGCGCGGCGCTGACATTGGCGTTGCTGAGCATTTTGAGGCTTTGTTGCAGTGGTTCGGCTATATCTGTTGTTGTTTCTTGAGTTGAGCGGTATTCGCATTCCCAGCAGGGAGTTTTGTCGGAGCTCTTGCGTAGCCCACACCGTAACTTTTCTGTGAAACCTGCAACTGATAGAAGGTGGGCGCAGTCGGTAACGGCAGCTTCTCTATGAGCCTGTCAAAGTTCTTCTAGGTCTACTTGTTGACTGCTCAG
>CALDSK010000266.1 GCA_937911865.1 uncultured Synechococcus sp. | reverse complement strand
TAACCGTTCTCGCTTGCAACCACACACTTGTAGCAAGTGTCGCACGACAGATAGCCTATTTTTCTAACAAAGTTGTGTCAAATCACGAATTTTTGCGCTTGTAAAAGGGCTTCTTCACAACCTGAGCCGGATAAGCTTTGCCGCGAATCTCTACTGAGAACGTCTGCCCCAGTTTGGCTAAGGCTGGTGGTACATAGGCCAGCGCGACGGGATATCCCAAGGTGGGAGAGAGCGTGCCGCTGGTGATGATGCCAACTGGTGTGCCTTCGTGCAGCACAGGATAATCATGGCGAGCAATGTTGCGTCCCTCCATTTGTAGCCCCACTAAGCGCTTCTCTAATCCCTGGGTCGTCTGCTGCTCTAAAACGGTACGCCCGATAAACTCACCGGCACCATCCAGGTGAACGAGCCACTTGAGTCCAGCTTCTAGGGGGGTGGTGCGATCGCTAATATCTTGACCATACAGCGCCATCGCGGCCTCTAGCCGCAAGGTATCCCGTGCCCCTAAACCGCAAGGGATCACGCCATTTTCCAGCAGGGCTGTCCATAGGGCTTGTCCCGTTTTGGGGGACACCATCACCTCAAAGCCATCTTCCCCGGTATAGCCCGTGCGGGCGAGAAATGCCGGTTCCCCCAGCACGGTACCTTCGAGGTGGCCGAAGCGCCCCACTTGCGATAGGTCTTCGGTAATGAGGTGCTGTAGTTGGGCTACTGCTTCTGGGCCCTGAACGGCAATCAGGGCGCGATCGCGCGACAAGTCTTCGAACTCGATATGAGAAGACGACAAATGCTTCAGCATCCAAGCTTTGTCTTTATCCGTTGTGGCGGCGTTCACAATGATGGCGACCCGCTCAGTGCCTTCTGAGTCAGTGCCCTGGTCATAAATGATCAGGTCGTCGATGATGCCCCCTTGGGGATTGAGCAAGACAGTGTATTGGGCCTCTCCGCCCTTTAAACGGCTGAGGTCAGAGGGTACCAGCTTTTGCAGCGCCGCCAGCACGCCGGTACCGCGTAGAAAAAACTTGCCCATGTGGGAGATGTCGAACATGCCCGCCGCTTCGCGCACGGCCTGGTGCTCTTGCTTGATGCCGCTATATTGCACGGGCATTTCCCAACCGGAGAATTCAGTGAAACGAGCCTTGAGATCAGCCGACAGGTTGTAAAGCGGGGTGCGTAGAAGCGTCATAGGGGCAGTGAGGAAGAGAGCGTGTCCCTGATTGTAAATCCTCTTGAAACCGGGTTCGGTCTTTTCAAGGCATCAGTCCATCTTGGGGCTGTAAAGGCGACTTATAGTTGCCTAAAAACGCAACCCGCTTCTTAAACACAACGGAAAATTGACTCCAATCACCACACAGACTATTTGCAAAAGTGTTCAAACTCTTAAGAATTGACTTTCCTAAACTTTGCTCTCTTACCCAATCGAATCATAAGATAAATTCATTAGCGATGATTCGAACCCAAGAGTTATTCCCAAGCTTGGCGTAACAACTGCAGTGGAGACTATGTTACTAATCCCTTAAAGTGATAGGCAATCAAAAGCCTTCGCCTGCAAAAATGAGTCGTTCTAGAGAGTTTTTCTAAAAAGCTCGGCTGATCAAAATTGTCAGATTTTATTACTCGTCAATATTCTAGTATCCACACTCTACTAGATACTACATTGATTGATTACCTCTCAATTTATGAGGTTCTATTCTAAATTAGGAGTAAAAATCGCCGGAAGACTTTGTAAGATAAAAATTCAGAGATTCTAAGCTGTGGTCATTAACAGACTTGCCAGAAGCGAGAAGCTACTGAACTTACCCCTAATGAGTCAGTTCTCAATCACGTGTGTAAAGTTGATCTAACACGGTTTATAGCTCCTTTGGCTATATAGGCAGTAAGCTTAGCCTGAAATAGGGGAGATATTTCATTTTTCAGAAAACCTCTTACTTCTGGTATACTCATCGCCTCAAAAAAACCTTTATATTCGATGAATTTACACAGTGCACGGCAGAACTTATAGTTTGAAAATTGACGAGTACCTGGAAATTTTTTCCGTATATGGTAAGACGTAATTATGTCATTTTGAGCCCTCTTTAAATAAGTGTCATCTCGAAATTCATATAGATTTTGTCCATGCAGTCTATGCACTGCTAGTAAGTCAGGGGATAAAATGCCAGGGCATAAAAATATCGAAGCTAGCCGAAGATAAGAATCAGCTACTGTCTTAAATGATTGAGGCATTGGAAATATTTTATCTAAAACTTCTCGCCGAAATGAAAGCCCACTAGTTGCAGGAAACCAATGTTGGAATTCTCTTTCCTCATTAAAAATATGGCGAAGATTGACAAACTCAAACTCTTTTATTGAATTCCTTTTCCTTTTTAGTTTGTTGCCAGATGCATCAACTTCTTCAAGCTCATGAAAACACCATCCTGCATTAGGATATTCCTGAAAAAGGTTTACTATCTCAGAAACTTTGCCATTAAAAAATAAATCATCTGAATCTAGAAAGCATACAATTTCTCCTTTAGAGATACGGAAACCTTCATTGAAAGCTGAAGCTTGACCACCATTGCTCTTCAATACAGGTATTATTCTTCCATGGTACTTACTTATCAGATCCCTAGACTTATCCGTTGAGCCATCGTCTACAACAATAACTTCTACAGACTTATAATCTTGGTTTATAGCACTTAAAATTGATTCTTCAAGAAATCTGAAATAATTGTAGTTATTGATGATAATACTAACTAACATTATGTGATACCTCACAGAAACAAAAGCATAAATTTTCTGGTAGTCAGGCTGTGTTTACGAGAAAATATACTATCTAAGAATCAAAATCAAATTTAAGCAGGGGAACAATATCGCCATCAAATTCAGTAAGATCAAATCTCTTTCGAACTCTACGAGATTCAAACATTTTATTTGAATCTTTACCGAAATTAAATTTTGTAAAGAAGATATATATTCGGTTTATCCTAAGGTGCGAAAACATTTAAAAGTGATTGGCTATTCTGTTTTAAGGGCATTATATGTGCTTTTTGTAGGCCTTTTACACGGATTTTGTTTAGTCTCCCTTTGAGATTAATTTATCATAAATATTTTCAAGCTTAGCTGTTTGTTTTTTGAGATCGAATTTTTTCAACACTCTATGCCTACCTGCTTTTCCAAAGCGTGCCCTTAGTTCGGGATTCTGTAATAATACTGTGATCGCTTTGCCTAAGGCTTGAGTATCTCCTTCAGGTAAAAGGATACCTGTCTCTTCGTCAGCAACCGCTTCTGGAATACCGCCACTCTTAAAGCTTACGACCGGTAGTTCTAATGCTTGAGCTTCTAGAAAAACCATTCCTAAACCCTCAGCATCTCCGCTCTTCGCCACAACGCTAGGACCACAAAAAACAGCAGACTTATTCATCCAACGAATGACATTTTCAGGAGTTTGCCTGCCCAAAAACTTTGCATTTATATTTAAGCGGTCAGCCATTTTCTTTAATGGAGAGCTTTTTGCACCATCTCCAATTAAAACTAACTGAGCCTCAGGAATTAATTTTTGAACATCTGACATTGCTCTAATTAGATATTCAACGCCTTTCTTTTCCACTAACCTGCCTACGAATAATACTATCGGCTCTCTATCAACACCTTGAACTGGAGTAAAGCGCTCTGTATCAATGCCTATGTAGTGGGTGAGAATTCTCTCTGACGGGCAACCCTTGTCAATAACTGTCTTACGGATAAAGTCTGATACGGCAATAAATTTATCAGGTACGTGAAACAATCTTGTACGGCGTTCAAGATATCGATCCACGTAGAAACTGCCACGATGAGAAATGAAGTCCATCATATGAGGAACTAGAGGTTTGAAATCCGCTGGTTGTTTTTCGATTGTTGCATCATGACCATGAAAAGTGACAATCAAAGGTATGTTTAAGAGCCGAGATAAGGGCAAGGCAAAATCTCCGTCTTTACCGCCATGTGCATGGATTAGTAGAGGCTGAGTTTGATATATTTGTTTTTTCCATCTAGGTAATACAAATCCACTTAATTTGTATAATGTTTTCCAAAAACCTGGTTGACTGACAAGTCTATCCAGTATTATCGCTTTACGATTCGGGACTTCAGATTCTAAGGCTCCAGCACAACTAGTTCCAACGTAATATGGTGAATAAGTTTCTAAGCTTTCTCCCTGAGCCAGAATAAAAGTCTCTGAGTATGGAAGAAATGAATCTCTATAAATCAATATATTTCTCATGGTTTTTCCACCTTGCATAACAGATCTCGTCTTTTATTCAGATGTCAGGTTTTCATACAATTGGTGAGCCCAAAAGCCAATTTAATGAACTCAAAAAGGTATACCACAACAGCTGGAATTCGCAAGCATAGACGAGATCTCTTTGGATCTTAAAGTTATGCCTGATGAGATAGATAAATGTCTTTCTGAAATCATTTAAGGCGTATAAAATAAGTTTAATGTACCACTTTAGATGACTTGAAGTAAATCCGCGTCTTATATGAACCTTGCTTAGACCAATTCCCTTGAAAAACCTCATGAGATAGTCCTTCTCGAATCGCGCTTGAGGAATTTTATGGCAAATATGCATATCGGCGTTAAACCAAACTTCCCACCCAGCTTGTTTAATGTGCGTTAACGCTTCGATGTCTTCTCCTTTTCTGGCAAGAGACTTTCCAACTGGGCCATTTAGAGATAACTCTCTGGGCACATTGTCTAGCCAGATTTGACGACGAATAATAATTCCTGCTCCAGGAGGAAGCATATTTAGTTTGTCGTACTTTCCAGTGGTAAAACAAACAGTCTTTTTTCGCTCAACTATAGCGAAAAAAACAGCGATTCTCCCAAAATTTTCTGGAGGTGAAGCTTCAAACTCGGGATGTATCTGGCCACCGAAAGCTCCTGCATTTGGATGAGTGCTGGCAAAATGCAAAGCTGAGCTAATCCAGTTCTGTGATGGAATATTGTCATCATCTAAAAAACCGATGAGTGGCGCATTTGCTTCTTCGATCGCTCTACGACGTGCATAAGAGGAACCTTGCCGGGGTTCAAAGCAGTACCTTAGAGGAACGTTAGTCAACCATTTCGCTTCGTACTCTCGTACAATTTCAGCTGTTCGATCAGTGCTGCAATTATCAACAATCAGGACTTCCCATTGTGTATCTTCTAAGTTTTTTTGGGAAAACAGGGCATCTAAGATTTCAGGAAGATATCTTTCGGCGTTGTAAGCGCGAATAGCTACGCAAAAGTCGAGCATAGTTTTCTTTCTCGCTTGAGATGGGCAATGCTTGAAGCCAATATTCCCTCCAAAAGTACCCGGCCATCAAGGTATAGCTACAAGAACGAGCTTGGGAAAGCCGGAAACTTTAGCCAAGCGGGGTTTGACAAATTGAGAAATTAAGTTGGTGAGTGATAACCCACCACAGTTCCAAGACTAACCTACTTATGAACGAGATTAGCCGAATCCAAGTGGCTGCGCCCCCATTCGCCTTGGCATGGAGCCCGGTTGGTCTGATTCACTCTGTGCTCTAATAGTTGCTTTGCGTAGAAGTGCTCACCTGGACAAACTGTCGTCTGTCCTTTGCAAATCGGGTACAAAGCGTATCGAGTTACAGCCGCTTGATTTGCTGCTTGTGAGAAGTTGATATCGATTTGGCAAAATGGCACTGGCGACAGGCTATCGGAGTAGCTTCCGCAACCTGAATTGTGTTGACTGGTCATTCGACGCAATTGTTTCCAACATCTTGTTGATGCTGGGATTGTTCACAAGGGGGACCTTGCCCCCCTCAATGTGGATGGCGTTCTATAGCAGAATGCGGAATGTAGAGTTCGGAATGCGGAATTGAAAAGCCTGTTTCAAGAGGCTTTCAGCGATTTCAGGCTGTCCGAACTAACTGCGGATTGCTATACCAACAGATCGATGCTCATTAATGAGTGTGTGGCGTTGCTGTGACGCCTTGAGCAGGTCTTTTTCCAGGCTGAAATTTGCTGTCTGATCGGTGATCGAGAGTGGGTCCAATCAGAGTTGCACAGCTTGCAGTAGCAGGCAATCACTTGTCGATTCAGGATAAGGGCATAACGACTACATAAAGTGCTTGCTCTCACAAGCGTCGCCAGTAGGGTGGCGAATGTTCGTCTACTTGAAGGGGGGAGAGAACTGTGTCTTCTCAGGCAAATGCTGAGTCTGAAGTTTTTGTATCTACGTCATGGCGACTCGGATGGAGGAGGATGAATTGTTGAGGTTGAGTGCTACCCGCAGCCCGCGCTGGCGGATCACCAGTTGCGGTGGGACATTGAGACCTTGCTCGCTGCACTGAAAACACTGGTGTTGAAATTGAGTCTGAAATTGCCTTATTGTTGCCATCTCGAACATCTCTTTCGGTGAGGTGATGCTGAGCGAGCTTTAGCAATTCTCGACGTTATCCTATTCCCGCGAAGGCTGATGGCTACAAAGCGAGAAGTCTGTTTCACTATGCCTGTGACTGTCTGTCCGTACCTTCTTCAATCTGTTGCGGCGATGTACTGGCTTCAATTAGGCTCTGCAATTTTTGTGCTTACACGGATTTCAACCGTCGGCACAAACGTCAAAGGTCTAGATGTTTTGACACCGTGAAGATAATGAAACTCTAAGTGAAGTTCTTGTTAATCTCCACGGTATTAGATAAAGTTCTTGTTAATCTTTACGGCATCAGTGGGCTTTCCGCTTTTTAAGACTTGCTGCCGACAATTTTTGAGAGATATTGTAAGCATAGCAATTACATTGGCTTCAGAATAAATACTGGTTAGCCAGATGTTGTTTCAATAATGAGTGCAGTATTTCTGACATCATACTTTCAGGTGATTGAGTTGACTTAGTTCTGATGTTCGACATGTTTACTCCCCTCGGCTCATATCTGTTCTATGTCCGTCAAGGAGTAGTAGTGTTCAGAACTCACTGCAGTGATTCTCTTATACGGTTTATATAAAATGCTTTTAGTAGAAGACGCCATTAAGCAAGTTCTGGTCATAGCTTACAGAGAGAATACGTCTCAGCTAGAAGCGCAGTTTATTGAACAAGGCTTTGACTGTCATGTGCTGCGGCAACATCATCAGTCGGAACATAAAGATTACTCGCCTAGTTACCTCTGCTTACTTAATCATTGCAGCGCTTGGAAACAAGTTGTTGAGTCTAATCAGCCCCAATTGATTTGTGAGGCAGATTTTGTGCCCGTAAGGAGCCTGAACAGTTTGCCAATGCCTTATGACACTAACTTGCGAAATGTAGGAATTGCCTGGTTGTATACTTGCGCGCCACAAATTTATTCTGTTTCATCCAGGAATCATGCGATCGGATTTTCTACTTCAATGGTTGCCTATATCTTGACACCTGCAGGTGCCCAGGTATTGCTGGAACTCGCAGGTAAAATTGCTGAAAGTCCTGGCCCCACACAATACTCAACTTGGGATAGCAAAATTGAAGAGTCTCTGCGGGTAAGGAAGCTGGATGGCTATTTGCCCTGGAGAAATTATGGGGAACACGGAGGGAAGCCGAATTCAGAACACAAAAAGGCAGGGTTAAGCTCTGTTCACCGTGCCGATTTGCTGTATGGCAAGCTTGCCTTTACGCCAATATATGCAGAACCTATGAGGTACTCAAGTCTGAGTTTCTTTTCTGCCCGTACTAAGGCTCGAATCAAGGGAATTGGTCGATTATTACTGGGTAAGTATTTGCGACCTTTGGTCTTAACGGGTTCGAGTACGCCTTTACGGATGCTCAAGTTTGCTGTCGGACGACATTTTTACGTTAAACCTTTAGGATTTGCGCAGACGCCATTTGCCGAGCAGGCTGCTAGAGGGGCTGATATCGAGAGGGGGCAAGCAACCCATGCGTGAGTTTTGCGGTTTAGCTGACGTAATAATCGCGAGTGCCTCGGGCGCTGTGGGCTTCTTCCAATCGCTCCAGAGCATGGACATAAGCGGCGGTGCGCATGGGTATTGCCAAATTGTGCGAAACGCTCCAGATTTTTTCGGCTTCTGCCACCATTTGGGTTTTGAGCCGAT
>CALDSK010000265.1 GCA_937911865.1 uncultured Synechococcus sp. | reverse complement strand
ATGACTGACAAGTACTACAGCAATACAGAGCAGGACTTTTGTCAGTCAATCAGGGGCATGCACTTTAGCTCAACCACATTCGCTGATATGTACGCCAGAAATTTAACGATTCTATTCCATTAATGTTCGGCTAAATTTATTACAGTTTTTCCTTATGGTCGGAAAAATTCGTGTTGTATCAGATTAAATTTGCAAGTGATTTTCTCAGGCACTTTCTTTGGCGCTGGCTGTCACACGATGTTAAAATATTTGATGCTTAGTATGCATGTATTAGTCCAGCTAAATCCCTGAATCCTAGGCACTGTGGGCAATTCAAATGTAAGAATCTCTTCCAACAGTAGCTTTCCAAGCAGATATTTTGTCACTATGCCAGCGATTTTAGCTTGCGGGTCCTTAGCAAGTTAGCAACGATAGTGGATACATTTGTGAGGCTGTTTATCATAATTATTTTGCCATTCTCGGTGATGTAAAAAGAATGTCAGTTGAAATAGGTAGACAAGACAGCAGGTAGATATAATGACCGATGCCAGTACGGATTCGAATCCCATTTTTAAGGTCATCACTATATCATTCTTTGGTCAGGCAGTAGAGGCTCTATCTTGATCACTTAAAGATCAAAAAAGCAAATGGAGTGGCCCTAGTATCTTGATGATCACATGAGCTTTAGATAAATCAAGATGCCTGTAGAAAAATCATTCACTCTTCAAGAATATGGTTAAAATTTTGTTTTCTGAAAAGAGAAAAACTTATCTACGACCAAATCTAGCTCGCAAGCCAGTGTCCTATCATTTAGGTGTCATAACTCCCTTGTGATGTTCAACTAATCAAGAGAAATTTGGTCAACTCTTTGAATCAACAAGGTATAGATATTTGTTCTGAAGTCATTACCCTGCCCAAAGAGGATGTCAAGCTCGGTTTGGGCCTTGGCCAGATTATCCTCGTTACCTTGGTAGCCCAACCCTTCTAACGTGCGGCGCATATCCTCTTTCAAGATGGTGGCCGTCAGCATCGCCTCGGGATGCTGCTGCAAGGCTTGATCCAACTCTGTTGCGGTCATTTCGTGAGCTAAATAGCTTTGAAAGTAAGCGCTCTCGGTATCCCTTGGTTGAGGACAGTCATTGACATAGAACGGATCGCTGGGAGCGCCGTACTTCTGTTCATAGAGAGCCAGCAGCTCGGCCTCAGAGGTGTTGTCAAACCACCTGTTCCAGGCATCTTCAATCTCGGCTTCATTGGGATAACAAGGACCAGCGGGGGCATTTGAACAGAAACCTACGGTTATGAAATAAGCACGCCTGTGCGGCATCCTTTCGTGGCGTCACTTCGCAGTCTTATCAAGCAAGCGCTGACCAGCCTCAGTAGATCGAAAACGCTAGGACGAGCAGGGTAAAATCACCTGGCAGCGC
>CALDSK010000264.1 GCA_937911865.1 uncultured Synechococcus sp. | reverse complement strand
GAGGAGAGGATATGCCCGTCCAGTTCCTTTCAGATGCAGAACACGCCCGTCTCAACCGCTTTCCAGGGGTGCTGCAAGCGTAGCTGTCATAAAGTGCCATAAGCGCAGTGCTGCCTCCTAAATACCAAAAATGTGGGGCATTTTCATAAGCTTGGCTTATATTTTAGGAGACAGCTTTTTTCCGTTGCTAAGGCGCAGGTGATCGCAAAAAGCCAAGGTCTTAACTCGCCATCGCTTCAATCGGCAATCGCTCAGACATCACCAACCGGAAAATACCGTAGGGATTGACGTGAGCGTAGATCAGCGGCGTCAACGCCCGTAGTTCATCCGGTCCCATCCGCTGCATCCATTCCGGGTCGGCTAGCACCTGCTGAATCAGCAGGGTGTTGATGTAAACCAAACTGATCTGAAGCAGATGTAGACAGAGCATAGAGATCTCCTGCAATGCCACCCGGCTCGCCGTAAAGTCACCATTCTTGGCATAGAAAATGAAGTCATTGGCACTGTTCCAATTCTCAACGACATTCAATCCTTCCTGAATCTCTTGTCTAACCCGCTCATCGTGCAAGTAACGACACAAGAAGATCGTTTTCACTGCTCTGCCTAGCTCAGCTAAAGCCAAGTAAACTGGGTGCTTGGCATTGTTTCGGGTAAAGCGAGCGAGGAGCACTTCCGGGTCGGCGGTACCCTGCTTGAGGGCCGTGGCAAACTTGACCATCGCATCATACTGCTGCCGAATCAGCCGCCAGCGAATGGGCCGCTTGATAATTGACGTCACGTTTTCAAACTGTTGTTTCTGTCCTTTCTCTGGCAGATAAAGCTTCTGTTTTTGAATGTTCTTAATCCGAGGCATCAACTGAAAGCCCAGCAGATGCGCAAAGGCAAAGCCGACCTCACTCTGGCCATGCGTATCCACATAGTTTTTATCGACCGACATCTGAGTGCAGTGCTGGAGCACCCCCTTAATCATCGAGGCTACTTCGGAAGAAGAACAGCGCTTGAGCTGGGAATGAATACAAACAGCATTCTTCTCCACATGCCAGTAAATCATCACCCCGCGTCCTTTGTATCGAGCGTGCCACTCGGTCATTAGGTTTTGGTCCCAGGTGCCAAACTGCTTGGAGTCAGAGGCACAGGCGGTAGTCGCCTCACCCCAGATGTGAGGCAGCCGCACTCGGAAGATAGCATTGGCGACATCTCCAATTGACTGAGAGAGTGCGGCTTTCGAGACAAACTTGCGCTGGACATAGCGCAGATCAGGCGCACTCACCCCATGCTCACCGTGAGCAATCCGCTTGATGCCGAGATTGGTCCCTGTCGCATAGAGACAAAGCAACAATCGCTTGCGCAACTCCTCTGGGGGCAGCGCTTCACGGTTCCCCGTACTCTTGAAGTGCTCAGTCAACTGAAGCCGCATCTCTGTCTCTTTCAACACATCGAGCAACGGCACGATTGACCAGCGATTGGCAATCTCTTGTTTCAATGCCTGTAGGTGTTCTGGCTCCGGCTGCTTAGTCACTGGCGTTAGGTGAATCCAGCCGCTACGGTTGTTGAGGATCTTGACTTTGGGATTGTTGGGCAGACCCTGGTTAAACTCTGTGAGTGCCGCTGTCATTTCCGCCTGGAGCTGATCAATAAACGGCTCAGCTTCTATTGGCTGATGAAGGTCTTGGTAGTACTGCTCTCGTTTCGATTCAAAGTCTTGAGGCAGGTCGTCATCGGGATTACGATAACGCTTAGCACCGACGACCCATAGCTCCTTACAGCGCAGCTTTTCGCGGACGGTGCGCAGGACACCCAGCTCATAGCGAGCGCGGTCAATCTCTGGCTCGCCCCGTTTCCCGGTGACCGTCACCTTCTCCTGCCACTCCTCACTGAGCACCCCATCCATCGGCACGTTGGCCTCAGCTGGATAAGGCTGATTGCTAGGCAGGTCAGCAGAAGATTGCAGCAGCTCAATAGCGGCCAGCAGCGGCTTTAGACCCCGGCTCTCAGAGCGAAACGTCAGGGTTTTGAGAATCAGCGGCAGCAGGCGGCGATAGTAGTGCGTATAGGAACGACGCATCTTGGCATGAAACCGTTCTTTGAAGCTGATACCACCTTCACCTAAGTGCTCAACGACGCTCTCTAGTTGGGTTTCACTGGCAACCGGGTAGATCACCTCTTTCACACTACCCTCGGGTTCTGAGAGCGCTGCCAAAGCAATCTGATAGAGCAGCTGGTCATGATTGTCGTTTTCTTCAGCGGTGGCAACAATCTCCGAAGAGGCCCGCCTGCGGCTGCGGCTTTCCAGCCGATGTACCAACAGAATGAACAGCTCAATGGTGCTATCGACAATCTCTTGCGAGCGCTGGTAACAAAAGGCCGACAGCAGTAAGTAGCGGATGAGGTCAGGGTGTCGTCGGATCTCAGTCAGTGACTCGGTTTCAACTCTGAGCCGATAGCGGTCTAACAGTTGTTCATTCATGCCCTCAAACAAATCTGCTGGTAGCATCAACTGTTCGATTGTTTTGAGCTTTGATAGCTCTGCTTTCAAGCTCTTCAGGCCAACACCCCCGGCCTCTTGTTTGAGCTGATTGAGTGGGATCTCATCAGCGTCTAGAATCCACGAATCTGACTGTGGCCCGGTCAGTTTATCCAACGCTCGACGACACTTGGCAGGTAGCTGCTGGACGATTGAATCGCACAGTTGGCTCTCAAAATGACGGTAGGCCGAGTTGATCAGCCGCTCCATTCGCCCATAGGTCGGCGGCTCTGTCTTACGCTCCCTCAGCTCTTCGTAAAGCAGGGTTTTAAGCTGTCTTTCACCAACTGCCTGCGGCACAATCTCGTCAGTCAGCCACTGGCGCAGGCTACCAAACTCATTGGCCCGCATCCGATGAAAGCCGTATCGTTTGCGGATCTCACTTCTATGACGCTTAATGCCGCGCCCGGCCCAGTCGTACTGTTCGTAATCTTCTTCATCTACTGACAGCTGCTGTGCAACAAAGGCACGAACCACTCTCGGAATCTCGTTCTTCTTCTCAGGAAAACGCCCTTTTAATTGAAAGAACTTCAGCAGTAGTGCGAAGCCCAGGCGATTGACACCGCGCTTTTTAGCAATCAGTGGCTGCTCTTCCTCATCGATTGTCCAGTGCTCAGTTAGCTCATGGTTTTCCCACTTGCGTTTCATTCTATGCCTCTAGAATCACGTCTCTAGTGAGCGTAAAACGGCGGCAGATAATATAAGCCAACCTTATGATTTGGCAGGAACCTCGGATTTTTTCTTCACCAAAATCGTCGCCTGAAGCCTATGTATATCAATGAATTTGGGCTTATGGCACTTTATGACAGCTACGCTTGCAGCACCCCTAGAACAGGTGAGTCGAAAAGTGAGCAAGTGAAGGATCTTGTAGCGGTTCTCATACAATTAGCTCCAGCCATTAGAAAAGCATATTTGCAGGCGCGATCTTAATTTTGACATATTGCCCACCGCAGTTAACTAGGCGAATCTCCTTACCCCTTCTTAGAATACTTAGCTAAAACCCAATATTGTCAAATTACGCCTTCCCCACTGGTACGTAATCAACCTGATTTAATCGAAGGACAGGGGGGTTCTTCAGCGCAGCACCCACATCGGGCAGCATCCGGCCCATGTAGCGCTTAGCATTCTTCCCTGACGTATGGCCGAGCCACTGCTGAATCTGGTGTTCGGTTTTCCCGGCCTTTGCTAAATAGGTGGCACACGAATGCCGCAGGCCGTGAGAAGCCA
>CALDSK010000263.1 GCA_937911865.1 uncultured Synechococcus sp. | reverse complement strand
CGCTTACAGGTACTGGTACTCCCGGTGAAACGATCAAGCTCTACGCTGACGACGTGGAAGTTGGCAGCACCATTGTCGATGACGCAGGCAACTACAGCGTCACGCCATCTGAACCACTCAGCGAAGGAACGTCTGAGCTGGCAGTAACGACAACCGATGCCAGTGGCAATGAGTCAGAGCAATCCGCTCCATTGCCACTGACCATTGATGAGACCGCACCAGATGCGCCCGCAGTGCCTGAGCTGGAGCCAGCCTCTGACACAGGTGAGTTGGGTGACAACATCACCAGCGACACCACCCCAACCTTGACTGGCACCGGTACGCCTGGAGAGATCGTCAAGCTCTACGCTGACGATGTTGAGGTGGGTAGTGCCGTTGTGGATGCTGAAGGTAACTACAGCATCACGCCATCTGCACCACTCAGCGAAGGAACGCCTGAGCTTACAGTGACAACAACCGATGCTAGCGGCAATGAGTCAGAGCCATCAGATCCGTTAACGCTGACCATCGACGAGACCGCACCAGATACCCCCGAAGCGCCTGAGCTAGAGCCAGCCTCTGATACTGGTGAAGTCGGCGATGGCATTACTGGCGACACCACGCCGACACTCACAGGCACTGGTACTCCTGGAGAGACTGTCACGCTCTACGCCGATGATGTTGAGGTAGGTAGCACTATTGTCGATGACGCAGGCAACTACAGCGTCACACCTTCTGAACCGTTAGGTGAAGGAACACCTGAGCTGACGGTAACAACGACCGATGCCAGTGGCAATGAATCAGCACCGTCTGCACCGCTGATGGTGACTATCGATGAGACCGCACCTACAGCACCCGTGATTCCATCTCTGGTGGAAGAATCCGATACGGGTGAGGTGGGTGACAACACCACCAGCGACACTACCCCAACGCTGACCGGCACAGGTACCCCGGGTGAAACCATCAAGCTCTATGTCGATGACGTTGAGGTGGGTAGCACCATTGTTGATGACGCAGGTAACTACAGCGTTACCCCAACTGAGCCACTCAGTGAAGGAACGCCTGCTCTGACGGTGACAACGATCGATGCCAGTGGCAATGAATCAGCACCGTCTGAGCCACTAACGCTGACCATCGACGAGACCGCGCCTACAATGCCCTCTGTTCCGTCGCTTGATGCAGCCTCTGATACAGGTGAAGTGGGTGATGTCTTCACCAGCGACACCACCCCGACACTTACCGGTACCGGCACTCCTGGTGAAACGATCAAGCTCTATGCTGACGATGTTGAGGTTGGCAGCACTGTTGTTGATGCTGAAGGTAACTACAGCGTTACGCCAACTGAAGCACTCAGTGAAGGCACGCCTGAGCTAACAGTGACGACAACAGATGCTAGCGGTAACGAGTCAGAGCAATCCGCTCCGTTGACGCTGACCATCGACGAGACCGCACCAGCGGCACCTGTGATTCCATCTCTTGATACAGCCTCTGATACGGGTCAAATCGGTGATGGTGTCACGAGTGACACTACCCCGACGATCACGGGCACGGGTACGCCGGGTGAAACCATCACGCTCTATGCCGATAACGTGGAAGTTGGCAGCACCCTTGTCGATGCCGTAGGTAACTACAGCGTCACACCTGCTGAACCGCTAGCAGAAGGCAGTCCTGAACTGACAGTGACAGCCACTGACGCAAGTGGCAATGAATCGGAGCCATCTCCTGGCTTGACACTGACTATTACCTCTACTCAGTCTGGCTCTGGAGGGTCGGATACAATCACGGGAAGTGATGGTGACGACGTCATCAATGGTTTGAGTGATGACGATACGCTAGATGGTGGTGGTGGCAATGACATTATCAATGGTGGTAGTGACAACGACATCATCATCGGTGGCACGGGTAATGACGTTCTGAACGGCGGTAGCAGCGATGACGTTATCACTGCTGGAGACGGTAGAGATATCGTTAACAGCGGTAGCGGTGACGATCAAGTCTTCGGTGGCACGGGTGATGATCTGCTCAATGGCGGTAGCGGTAATGATCAGCTCTTCGGCGAAGAGGGTAACGATTTGCTTTCTGGCGGTAGTCAGAATGATCTCCTGAATGGTGGTCAAGGTAATGACTTCCTTCGTGGAGGTAACGATAACGACGTTCTCATCGGTGGGGCGGGTGATGATCTGCTCTATGGTGGAGCGGGTCGTGATATCTTTGCTTACACTCAAACCAGTGAGTTTGGCGATACTATCCAAGACTTTGAGATTGATCGCGATCGCCTCGACTTGAGCTCCATCTTCAACGGTAATGCTTCTTTAGGCAGTAACGTCATAGCGCAGCAAGTCGGAAGACATACCGCTATTCTGGCTGACAGTGGCTCAGGCTTTGAGCAAGAAGCACTGTTGAACAACGTCACCGCCAGTTCTATAGAAGAAGACAACTTCATTCTTTAAGATGGCCGTGACCAGCAAGATGATGTTCAACCATTCATAGAACATAAAGTCATAGAACATAAAGAGAGACTGTAAAAGATAGGTAGATAACGCGCGTTATCGTTTATCCTGCCAGCATCTCGATATATCTCATATCCCTGCAAAAAAGAGCAGATAGTCAGCCGATTATCTTCCTCTCCTTTGCAGGGATTTTGTTTATGTAGCTCTCGAAGCGTTGCTTAAGACACCAACGAGAAGCTACAACCCATAGCGAATAAGCAACGCTTCTGAGCAAATGTCCTAATGCATTAGGACATTTGCTATATCGGTTGCATGGTTGCCGCTGAATGTTTGATTTTCATAAAACAACAAACGTCAGAAAGAAGTATTAAACAAGGTTTATCCCAGCAGGCTGAGCTGACCATTATCGAGTTCGGCTTTACGCTTTTGACGATTTTTTTGCTTGGCGATTTGCTGACGTCTAGGATTTTCTAGCCAGCTACCGTGAGCGACGAACCAGGTGCGCAGCAGTGTGAACTGCGGTTTTTCTAAGCTATCGAGATCGAGCGCGGTGGGGTAGAGACTGCCAATGGGCTGCTGAGCCCAGCTAACATCACTGGGGAATAGATCCGCGCCAAAGGGGGTAACGTCTTCGGGAAGTCGGGTGAGCAAATGTCCGATGTTAGGAGAATGGATAATGTCGTGACGCAGCTCATCAATGCGTTGGGCTCGTCGGCTTCGGGCTTTTTCGTAGTTGAGAATAGGGGTGGGATAGCCTTTTACCTTGGGTGGTGTGCCGAGCTGCTCGGGCGATAGGTGAGCCAGTTCGGGAAGCCAGCGGTGGATAAATTTGCCTTCGGGATCGCATCGGTCGATCGCTTCTTGCTGTGGGTTATAAATCCGAATCCAGGCTTTGTTGAGGCAGTGCGTAACGCCAGCTTGCTGGGCCCACTGGTAGTGGTCGATAGGGCAATCGCCGTCGATGAGGTAGCGCATAAAGTGAAGTGCGCCGTAGCGCCAGTCCATGCCGATGAGGTTGCATAAAAAGCTGGCGTAGATGGCTCTGACGCGAAAATTGAGGGCCAGCCAGCCGCCAGTTTCTTGCAGACAGCGGGCGGCTGCATCGACGATGGGATAGCCGGTTTGACCGGCCTTCCAGGCTTCGTAATGGTCTTGGTTGTAGTCCCAGCCGCCGTTTTGCAGCTCGGGTGAATTGAATTGTTGGTCGGCAGGGCCGGTTTCAAACGGTGTGTAGAGCGATCGCACCTCCAGCTGAGGCAAGTAGCGAAAGCGCTGGGTAAAGCCACTCCCCCATCGCAGCCGCGAAATCAGCTGATGACTGCTGCGCTGCACGCGTTTATCGCCGATCCACTGCGGCTCTTGCTGTCTGGCCCATACCGTTTGAGCGCACTCGCGAATAGAAATCGCCCCGTACTTGATATAAGGACTGAGCCCACTGGTGGCATTGCTCCCCGGGTAGGAGAGCTGCCAGTAGTAGCTTTCTGCCTTGCCTCGATCGAAAAACAGATGCAGGAGCCGCCGGGCTTCTGCGGTGCCGCCGGGCGGAATTTTCATTTTGCTAGCGGTGTGCTCTAGCTGTTCGAGAGTCGGTAGGTCGTCAGAGGCAATATCGGGTGGAACGTTAACGGTTTGGGGCGTGGGGACTTGGGGCGATCGCATTTGCTGATACCACTGCTGCCGATACGCGGGATAGCTGATCAGCTGTGGCACCGTGCCCTGCGGCTCAAACCATCTAATTTTGAGCCCTTCCTTACGCAGGGCCTGATTGAGCCGCGCATCGCGGACCCGTCCATAAATTCGCTCGAAATCGAGATAGCTGTAAATCCCTTCTGCGCCAGTTGCTTTGACTAGCTGCGGCAAGAGCTTTACCGGATTGCCAGTTCTTAAAATTAGTCTCCCCCCGCGAGTTCTGAGATCTCTATCTAGGGACGCTAGACAGCTGAGCATAAAGCGAACCCGCCCAGAGCCAGTTTCGGGATGCAGTAGCAAAGACCGATCGAAAATAAATACGGGAATCACCGCCCCCCGTTTGGCCGCTCGGTAAAGCGGCTCGTGGTCGCAGATACGCAGGTCGCGGCGATACCAAACAAGCGTGCGGTTCATCGGTTTAAGTGGCAGCGCCCCTCTGTGCTAAATATTTTTCTACGCTTAAATATTTTTCGAATATTTTTCTACTTTAAAGCTGTTTTCAGCTTCGTGCATCTGTCAGGGGTGTTAGCCAATGAATAAAAGCACGAACAAAAGCACGAGCAAAAGCAGCGAACCTACAAGGCGAAGGCGAAACTACAAAATGATGGTAATTTATAGTTCATGTGTACTATTATTGTACTGCTAGCCGCTTCGGAGTTACTTGATGTCTTACCCACCTGCATCTAAACCATCCTCACATCCAACTGCTTACTCTCGTGCGGAGGTTCGCAGGAAGCGTCCTTTAGAAGGGCGAGGGTCTGGCCGGACTTATTCAGGGAATCGCCGTCAATTGATGAATAGCCAGCAGACAGTACCGCTGCTGTCGCCCCATCGGCAAAAAGTACTCTGGGCAGGCGGTGCGATAACGCTGCTTGCAATGGCGACCATTTTGCCAACTCAGGTGTCTTCGCAATCAATTCCGGATGCTAGCTGCGAGCAGGTGATTAAGTCCGGTGCGGAAATTTCGCGAGGGCAGCTGTCGAGCCTATTGTCTGTGCCAGAAGGGTCAACGAAAGAAGCCGTACGTCAGGTGACTTCTGAGCCCTATTGCACGCTGCCAATGGTGTCGATAGAGACGGTCTCGACTGCCGGTTCTGTGATTGCACCTGAGGTAAAAACGGAAGCTAGTGCTAACGCTGATGCCGCTGATTCACTGGAGCGAGAGGCCTATCCATTGGCCTTTGATTCAGAAGCATGGCTGGTCTTGAACTACCACGGGGGCGAATACCAGGGCTATGACTTTGTCTTTAAGCCGTAATATCCAAGCTATCCCAATTAACCCAGTTAATAAGCTATTCCAGCTAAATGGTGGCTTTATGCGCTAATACTGCTCCAGTTTTTCCAGTCTGACATGGGGCGGGTGAGTAGCGCGATCGCCTGATCAGCAGGCAGCGCCTTTTGAAAAAGAAACCCCTGTCCCTGTTTACAGCCTAGCTTTTGTAATTGCCTTAGCTGAGTAATGTTTTCGATGCCTTCTGCCACGACTACCATGTTCATGGTCTTAGCCATGCTGACGATCAAAGGAATAATGCCCAAGCTATCTGTCTCATGGGTAATTGGCTGGACAAAAGATCGGTCAACCTTAAGGCAGTCCACAGGTAGCGTATGCAGATAGTTGAGCGCGGAGTACCCTGTGCCGAAGTCGTCAACGCTAATCTGAATTTGCTGTGCTTTGAGCGCTCTCAGTACGTTGTTGACGATGGTGCGATCGCTAATAATCGATCGTTCTGTCAGCTCAAAGCGCAGTCGGTGAGGAGAGACGCCCGTCGATTGAATAATGTGCTCGACCTGTCGCAAAATATCAGACTGTAAGAGTTGCTCAGGGGCAACATTAACGCTGATGCTAAAATCCGCATCCACTCTGCCTGAGCGCTCCCAGGCTGCTAGGTGAGAGCAGGCCATCCAAAGGATCTGTTGCCCCAGCTCTAAAATAAGGCCACTTTCTTCTGCAAAGCGGATAAACTCGTCGGGCCCAATGAGTCCCTTGGTCGGGTGCTGCCAGCGTACAAGCGCCTCAAAGCTGGCAATTTTCATGGACTCTAGGTCAACAATAGGCTGATAGTACAGTCTAAACTCTTGGCGTTCGAGTGCCAGGCGCATATCGGTTTCGAGCTGTAGTAGCTCAACCGCGCGGCTGTGCATTCCCGATTCGAACCATCGATACTGCCCCTGGGCAGAGTCTTTCGCCTGGTACATCGCGACATCGGCATCGCGCAGCAGGTGCTCTGCCGCGACATAGCTGGCGTCACCCCATACCATTCCAATGCTGGCATTGATGTAGATATCTTGACCGGCCAGCAGAAAGGGCTGAGAGAGGGCTACGAGAATACTTTCTGCGGTGGCGACAACCTCGCTTTTGCATTTAACCTCGCTCAGCAGTAGCGCAAATTCATCGCCGCCAAAGCGAGCGACAATGTCCACGTTGGTAAAGGGTTGCTCTAGCTGGGTCAGCCGTCTGGCCACGCCTCTGAGCAGCTGGTCGCCGATGCGGTGCCCTAGTGAATCGTTAACGCGCTTGAAGCGATCGCAGTCTAAAAACAAAACGGCAAAAGAGTGCTCAGCGGTCAGCTGTGTCTGCGCCATCAGCTTACTCAGCTTTTTGACAAAAGACAGTCGATTGGGCAGGCGTGTCAGCCGGTCGGTCAGTGCGACTTCTAACAGCTGGTTGTGCGCCAGTTCTAAAAGCTGCGTTCTTTCTTTGACTCGGCTCTCTAGCGCTTCATTCAGCTGCTTTTGCTGTGCTTGGGCGAGCCTTAATTTTGTCTGGTGACGAACGCGAGCGAGGACCTCTTCAGGCTGAAAAGGCTTGGTGACATAGTCTGCTGCGCCATGCCGAAAGGCCTGAACTTTGTCGAAAGGCGCGTCTAAAGAGCTGAGAAAAATAATGGGAATATCAGCCGTTAGCGGCCCGGCATGCAGCTGATCGCACACTTCATAGCCGTTCATATGCGGCATCATGATGTCTAACAGGATCAAGGTTGGCTGGTACTGTTCGGCGAGTGCGATCGCTTCCGAACCGTCCTTAGCCTGAATGACCTGATATCCCTCGTCGCTCAGCAGCTTAGATAGAACGAACAAATTGGTTGGTGTGTCATCTACCACCAAAATTCGACCCGTTTGATCAAAATCAGCTGTACAGGTGTCAAAGAGGTCAATCAACTTTCCGCCCAAAAAGAATTCAGCAGATTGAAGCAGCCGTGATGGGTCCGCTTCGGTAGAAATTTGCTATGCAAAGTTTGCTGTAGACTGCCGCATGTATCAAATTTTCGTACCAGGATTTATTGGTTTAGTTGATTCCTCAGCAAGTGTCAACTGGAACACTATCACCTTAGCGAGCGTTTTCCTGTGGGAAAAGAGTATTGCGTAAACCATGCGGTGTGCTCTGAAGCACCATTCTCTCAGTAGTAACACGGTATTTTCAGCTATTATCGAGCGAATGGTGGAAAATACTAGTTGTTTCTACAGGAGTTTCAGCAACTTAATTAATAAACGTTTCTTTTTCTCCCTTTTTCTCTTTATATCAACGCGTTATAAAAGTATAAATAATGAAACGAATCCACAAAATCTATTGACCCGGCGCAGCCTCTTCTAAGCGGTAACTTCTTCTAACAGGTGAGTGCAAGCATCACTGAGTAGATCGATGACATAGTCGAACCCAGCTTCCCCGCCGTAATACGGATCGGGCACCTCTTGATCGGGGTGGTTTTGGCAAAAGTCGCACATCAGGCTTACTTTGTCTGAGTACTGATTGCCAGTATCCAGGCTGCGGATATCTCGATAGTTACTGCGATCCATGGCTAGGATGAGATCAAAGTCCTCAAAGTCACTTTGCGTAAACTGTCTAGCGCTGCCCACTAACGTTATTCCTTTTTTCTGAGCTGCCGCATTCATTCGCCTGTCAGGTGCGCTGCCGACGTGGTAGCTAGCTGTTCCAGCTGAGTCACACACAACTTTGTCGGTTAGCTGCTGCTGCTTGATCAAATGATTCATGATGTTTTCAGCGGAAGGCGAGCGGCAGATATTGCCGAGGCAGACAAAGAGAAGTCGAGTGGGCATAGCAGAAAGAAGGTCAGAAAGAAGAAGGCCCCACGGATGGGAGGTAAGGACAGATAATAGGTGTGTGAGGAGTATGTGTTTTCCTAGTCTGCTTAGAGTCCGGGCAGGTTCAATCCGCCGGTGAGCTCTTCCATCTGTTCGCGCATGGTAGCAGTAGATTTGTTGTAAGCGTCCAGCATGGCTGCTTTAACTAGATCGGAGAGCACGTCTGCGCCCTCGCCCAGTGCTTCTTCTGAAATGACGACGTCGCGAGGCTCCTGGTTACCACTCATCGTGACCTTAACCATGCCACCGCCTGACTGGCCTTCGATTTGCATTTGCGCTAGCTCTTCTTGTAAGCGCTTCGCGCCTTCTTGAACCTGCTGCGCTTTTTTAAATGCCTCAGTCAGCTCTTTCATTTTGCCGAGACCGAACCCGAATCCTTGGCCTTTAGTCATGATGGTAAGAAGTTATAGGTAAATTGACTGTCAAACTATAGCATTGCATCTGAGACAGCATTGCATCTGAGACGCATGGCCTTAAAGTAGGGCCTCGACTAGGCTTAGCCAGCGGTTTCGTCGAACGGGCCGATAATTTTGACTTCTGTTTCTAGCGATATGCCGTTGCGATCGCGAATAACCGCTTGAGTATGCCGAATCAGGGCCAGTACATCACTGGCCTTAGCCTTGCCTAAGTTCACAATGAAGTTGGCGTGGAGCGTCGAGGTTTGTGCCTGACCAATTTGATGGCCCTTCAAGCCTGCTGCTTGAATCAGTCGCCCGGCACTATCGCCTGGCGGGTTACGAAAAACGCTGCCGCAGTTGGGCAAGTGGTAAGGCTGCGTTGTACGACGCTGTTTTAGGTCTGCGGCTGTGGCGGCCTTAACCGCAGCAGGATCGTGACCCGGGCTCAGCTGAAAGGTGGCAGCCGTGACAATTCGGTCACTTCTTCCCTGCAAGTTAGATGTGCGATACCGATAGCCCAGCGCTTCTGGCTTGAGCCTGTGTAGCGTGCCATTGGGCTCAAGCACGTCGGCCTCGACCAAAATATCTGCGGTTTCTCCGCCGTGCGCTCCGGCATTCATTACGACCGCGCCACCCACTGTTCCTGGAATGCCGATAGTCCATTCAAACCCCTTTAGCCCATGACGAGCCGCCTTCCACGCTAGAGAAGACCAGGGTTCTCCAGCCGCTGCAACGACCCGGCCAGTCTCAGCGTCAAATTCGCTATGACGTAACGCTCTAGTACAAAGCACCAGTCCCGATAGACCCTGATCGCTGATCAGTAGATTGGACCCTGCGCCCAGCATAGTAATGGCCAGCCCTTGATCCCTACCCCAGCGAATAGCTTCCCCGAGCTGATCGGGGGTTTTAGGCAGGGCCAGCCACTCTGCTTGCCCACCTACTTTAAAGGTGGTGAGTTTGGCGAGCGGTGCCCAAGGGGTAATGTCTAGACCGCTGTCTAGGGTTACTGCTGCCTGCACTGTTTTCGCCGTCACAAGTTTGACCTGAGTAAAGTAAGGATGATGATCACCTACGCTAGAGCGTCTTAAGTGAGGGCAGCTTCTGGCTGAGCGACGTTTTGATAGGCCTCCATCACATCGGGAATCACCTGATTGAGATTTCCAGCCGTCAGGAAAATGACGATATCTCCTGGGACCAAGCTAGTTTGTAAAACCGCTTTTACGGCTTCTAGCGTGGCCTGATACTCAGTGTTGGGCTGGTATTGGGCGATCGCCCGCATGACCTGCTCGCCAGTAATGTTGGCCGTGTTGGTTTCCCCAGCGCTGTAAATATCGGTGACGATGATCCGATCGGCGCCTTCAAAAGCGGTGGCAAACTCATCGAGCAGGGTAGATGCTCGGCTGTAGCGGTGCGGCTGAAAGACGGCGACAACTTGGCGATCGCGCCCCGATGGCAGCTTGCCACTGCGCTGAATTTGAGCAGCGGCTAGCGTTGCTTTGACCTCGCTAGGATGGTGGGCATAGTCGTCAATAAACAGAATGTCATTGTAAAAGCCCCGGTGCTCAAACCGTCGGCGAGCGCCCTGAAAGTTTGGCATGTGGGTTACCAGCTGTTCGAAGCTGACGCTGAGCTGCCGGGCCACTGCGATCGCCGCTAAGGCGTTGCTCAGGTTGTGCAGACCGAGCAGCGGTACGGTGATTCTGCCCAGCGTCTGGCCGCGTTCAATAATATCGGCGCTGGTACCGGTCGCCACCTCTGTAATGTTGGTGGCAATGTAATCTGCGCCAGAGTCAGCCTCTAGGCTGTATGAAATGGCAGGCTTGATCCGATCTCTTACGGTTGGGCAATCAATTGAGCCTATTACCGTCTCACACTCGCTGACAAACCGATCGAAAATATCGACGACTTGATCGAGGTTGCTGTAGTGGTCGGGGTGGTCTAGCTCAATGTTGGTGATGACGCCAATGTGGGAAGAAAGTTTGACTAGCGAGCCGTCTGACTCATCGGCTTCTGCTACGACATAGTCGCTCTGCCCCACGTAAGCATTGCCTGACCAAGCGCTGACCTCGCCGCCAATAATAATCGTGGGATCTACGCCGCACTTGAGCAGCAGATAGCCGACGATGCTGCTGGTGGTTGTTTTGCCGTGCGTGCCAGCGATCGCAATTCCTTTGCGCTCGTTCATCAGCGCCGCCAAAATATCGGAGCGATGAAAAATAGGACAGCCGATCGCGATCGCTTCTTTATACTCAGCGTTGTTTTTGCCAATCGCCGTAGAGCAAACGACCTGGGGTAGCTTGGCAACATGGTTATTTCGCTGAGCGAAAAATGCCAGATTTTCAGCTTGCTGCTGATTGAAAATATGAGCGCCCATCTTTTCTAGGCGATCGGTAATCGGACTGAGTCGCAAATCTGATCCGGATACTGGCAAACCACGGCTAGCTAGCACATGGGCCAAGGCCGACATTCCAATTCCACCAACCCCAATGAAATGGAATGGTCTACCGCTGAAATCTACTGAATTCAGCATGTTTAACTTCCTCACAAGCCGTGGCACATCAATATAATCAGGCGTATCATAGCAGGAATCTCTAGTCCTGCCCTACCCTCGGTTATAGAGGGACTATTCAAGCGGTTGGCTCGATATCCGCTCAAAAATTGATCAAAAAGGACACCATGAGTGGTCGCCGAGTCGAGTCATCCATCAGCTTTCCCTGATGGAATTCATATCACTCAATCCTTGTCGCCTACAATACACGGCGCGTCGCGTCGTGCCGTGCAAAGCTAGGTTTGGCTACCGTCTAACGCTTAACTGAAAGCCTTTTCTAAAATCATTCGGCGTTTCTGAGGATCATCAGTTTTTCAGCTATTGATAAGGACATGAAGCGTCAGGGGCGAGCAAGCGCTTAGCGGTGTTCTAGAAAGATTTTTTTCTCAGCGTTTTTCTCAGCGTTTCTTCTCAGCGCTGGGATCTTTTGTGCAACCACTCTCAAGCCGATCCAGAAGCGATTCTTGAGCGATCCGGAAATTCGATCCCGAGAGAATAATGAATAGGTATAAAAACCTACTTCAAATGAAAGTGAGGTGACAACGATGCGATATGATGAGGAAGCTTAGCAAGTCTTAACTTGACTACATTATTTCTTTTCATTTCCCTTAAAGACACGAGGTTAGCGCGCAGTGGTTAGAGTAGCGATTAATGGTTTTGGGCGGATTGGCCGCAACTTTTTGCGGTGTTTGCTGACACGTGAAAACAGTAACCTGGAGCTGGTTGCTATCAACAACACGTCTGATCCCCGAATTAACACTCACCTGTTGAGATACGATTCTTTGCTTGGAACTTTGGATGCGGACATCTCGTATGATGCCAACACCATGACCGTCAATGGCAATGTGATTAAGTGCTACTCGGATCGTAATCCTAGCAATCTCCCTTGGAAGGATTGGGATATCGATCTTGTTATTGAATCTACCGGTGTTTTCAACAGTGAAGAAGGTGCTTCTCGCCATATCGAAGCGGGCGCCAAAAAGGTTTTGATTACCGCGCCTGGTAAAGGCGGCCACGTGGGCACCTATGTGATGGGTGTGAACCACGAAGACTACGCTCACGACAAGCAAAATGTAGTGAGTAACGCCAGCTGTACTACTAACTGCTTGGCGCCTGTTGTCAAAGTGATCAACGATAACTTCGGCATTGTCAAAGGCACAATGACCACCACTCACAGCTACACAGGCGACCAGCGCATCTTGGATGCTAGTCACCGCGATTTGCGTCGTGCAAGAGCGGCGGCTGTCAACATCGTGCCAACTACAACGGGCGCGGCTAAAGCGGTTGCTTTGGTAATTCCTGAGATGGCTGGCAAGCTCAACGGTATCGCTCTGCGCGTACCAACGCCTAACGTTTCTATCGTTGATCTCGTTGCTCAAGTTAGTAAGAAAACAATTACTGAAGAGTTAAACGAAGTGCTCAAGAATGCTTCTGAAACTACCATGAAAGGCATTTTGGGCTACACCGACGAGCCTTTGGTTTCGGTTGACTTCCGTAAGACTAACGTCTCTGCCACTATCGACTCTCAGCTGTCTTTGGTGATGGATGGCGACATGGTAAAAGTCATCGCTTGGTACGACAACGAGTGGGGCTATTCTCAGCGCGTAGTTGACCTCGCTGAGCTAGTCGCTTCCAAGTGGGAAGGCTAATTGCCGATAGGCTAGTTAACTGAGTCTTAATTAACTTAGGTAAAGCAAAAAAGGGGGCGGAACATTGCGTTCCGCCCCCTTTTTTGCCTTTATTTGCTCTTTTTGGGTCATTTCCTCCGTAAATCTATCGTAAATCGATTTAGAATTGTACTTAGGTGAGTACCCTGACGTACTGAACGAGGAGCCGAGAGTCTTCATCATTGGAACGCTTTCCGTCGACCTGCATGGGAAATACAAAGGCTTTGTTCGTGCGGCTGCTTCTGTTTCTTAGCGATCGCAACTCATCAATCATATAGTCGAGGCATCAATGTCTTATTGGCAAAGAGAAACATAGTGCTTTCAGAAGCGCTTTCAGATACTGTTCTACTTATTTTTTCGGCTGCTTCTGTTGCCTTAGGTGGGACAACCTATTTAGCTGAAAGCGAAAAGTATCACGCTAGGTTGTTACACTAAATAGCCTGCCTTCTTCTGGCTATGTTTTCTCAGCCTGTTCTTTAAGTTTGTGCCTAATTTTTTCGCCGAAGAGAAGCGACTATTTACTGCCGTAGCACCTGACGAAGATGCGATTCCTGTCATCTTTGCTTTTCCTAATGAATACACGGTAGGGATTACCAGTTTGGGCTTCCAAATTGTGTGGTCTATGCTGTCTGGGCGTGCAGATGTTGACGTGAGCCGGCTGTTTACCGACTGCCAAGAGCCGCTGCCTGCTCAAGCAGAGCTGATGGGCTTTTCACTGTCTTGGGAGCTGGACTATGTCAATATCCTTGGGCTTTTAGAAGACCAGGGCATTCCACTGCGAGCAAAAGATCGGACGAATGACGATCCGCTGATTTTTGGGGGTGGGCCAGTTTTGACGGCGAACCCTGAGCCGTTTTCAGCCTTTTTTGACGTTATTTTGCTGGGCGATGGCGAGACGCTGCTGCATGATTTTTTAGACGCTTATGGTAAAGTTCGAGATCTCGATCGGCAGTTGCAGCTAAAGGCGCTAGCTCAAGTTCCAGGCATTTATATTCCCGAACTGTACGAGGTGACCTATCTGGCAAAAGACGGCCCGATCACGTCTATTTTGCCGATAGATAGCGACGTGCCGCCGACGGTAAAAAAGCAGACCTACCGCGGCAATGTGCTTTCGGCGTCAACCGTGGTGACTGAAAGAGCCGCTTGGGAAAATATTTTCATGGTAGAGGTCGTGCGTAGCTGCCCGGAAATGTGCCGGTTTTGTCTGGCGAGCTACCTGACTTTGCCCTTTAGAGCCGCGAGTATAGAAGCTTCCTTAATGCCTGCGATTGAACAGGGGCTGTCAGTGACTCGGCGGCTCGGATTGCTGGGCGCTTCGATTACTCAACATCCAGAATTTGAAGACCTGTTAGATTACCTGAATCGCCCTGAATACGACGATGTGCGGGTAAGCATGTCGTCTGTGCGAACCAATACGGTCAATGAAAAGCTGGCCAAAACGCTGGTTGAGCACGATTCAAAGTCGATTACAATCGCGATTGAGAGCGGCTCCCAGCGGGTGCGTAATATCGTTAATAAAAAGCTAGAGACCGCTGAAATTACGGCGGCGGCGCAGCAGGCAAAAGCGGGTGGGCTCAAAGCGCTAAAGCTCTATGGAATGGCGGGTGTGCCTGGTGAAACGCAAGCAGACCTAGCGGAGACGGCCGCGCTGATGATTGACTTGAAAAAGCAGGCGCCTGGGCTGCGGCTGACGCTGGGCTGCAGCACGTTTGTGCCCAAGGGGCATACGCCTTTTCAGTGGTATGGCGTGAATAAGCAGGCAGAAAAACGGCTGAAGTTTTTGCAGAAACAACTGCGACCCTGTGGGATTGACTTTCGGCCTGAAAGCTACAGCTGGTCAGTCATTCAGGCGCTGATTTCTAGAGGCGATCGCCGTCTGGCCGACCTGTTAGAACTCACAAGAGGTTATGGTGACACGCTAGGCAGCTATCGCCGCGCCTTCAAGACGCTGAAGGGGACTCTACCCCCGTTAGATTTTTATGTTCATCAGGTGTGGTCTCCTGAGCAGATGCTGCCTTGGGAGCATCTAGAGGGGCCTTTACCTAAAGCCACGCTCTTAAAACATTTGGCAGAGGCTCAGCAGCATATGGCCGCATAGAGCGAGCCGTATACAGATGGTGATGTAGAGATTTAGATGCGTTTACAGTAAAGCGTTTTGAGTTGAGGCGTGTAGTGAATGTTTGCTCTTTTGCGCTTGATGAGCCCGAATCTTGCTACTGATAATGAACGGTAGGGTGATTGGCCAGATCGAAGCGGCTATGAGGATAAAAATCCAAGAGCTCAGGCAACTTTTAGAAGCGCTGCGATCTTTCAGGAAGGCGCTTAGAACGATGGTGAAAGTAATGCCGAAAACAGTGCAATACGCGATAGCCATTAACTCAACAAGATATTTAGATGTATTTGGATGATTTAGATTGCCCAGTTAGCTGGAGGATAAAGCAGCTAGGAAAAGCCGACGCCCTGACGCGTTCTTCAATCTCGCTTTAGGTGTTTTCCGAATTAAGTGTTTTCCGAAATATTAATTTGAACTATTAACTCGGAGATATTGATAACTCAGAGATACTGAACTAAAAATAATGAACTCACTGATGCCAGCAGCCAGCCGCCTAGTGCTACTGGTCATGCAGCTTTATTGCTCAAATGTTTGCTGCTCGAATGTTTGGCTTAAGTGTTTGGTAAAGGGGGAGCGCCTTTTTGCTGCTGTAGCTGCCAGGGGCTAACAGATACGATGGTGAAAGCAGTTGTCCAAGATATAAGCGTGTCGCAAACGGTATCAAATACCGAATTACCTACGCTAAGGGGCCGTAAAGGTAGGAATACGGATGATGCATTAAATATTAGAAGAAATTTTCTAAAATAGGGATAAAGAATTGAA
>CALDSK010000262.1 GCA_937911865.1 uncultured Synechococcus sp. | reverse complement strand
GAATGGAGCGGGTGACTTCCAGATGATTACAGCAGGGACGATTCAAAGCATGACCGATGCACGAGTATGTCTAGTCAGTAGCGGAGGGACGCATGTTGCCGATCTCGAAGAGGTTACGCAGGCGCTCTGGGCGGTGGTCGGGGGGTGATGTTAGGTGCGATCTCGATTTCTTTTCTCTTCTGGCTGCCGCTGAGTTTAGGATTGCCGTTAACGTCTGAACAGTTAGCGTTACGGTGGTGGTTGCCTTCTTGGATATGACGCCGGGATATGATGCTGGGATATGACGCTGGGATATGACGCTGGGATGTGATATGTATGTAACTCCATACATATATAGAGGCGATAGTTCTGTGAATAGACGTTCTGTGAGTGGGTGGTCTGCGAGTTTGAGCGAACGGTTGCAGGCGCTTGAGCACTTTTATGTGACCTGCAAGGGGAGGCGTGCTGCAGAGGGCGTGATTTTGCCATCGGGGGCTTTTGCGATGCACTGGTTTGGTGAACTTTCTAGTCACGGTACGTATCCGAGTCTGGATGTGTTTCGGCGGATTCAGGCGCAGATGTCTGGTAGGGAAATTGTGCGGGGCGATCGCACGCCAGAACGGACGTTTTATCTACAGCGCAACGAAGATTGGAATGGCATTAGCGGAACGGGGCTGGTTGCTGTGGGATTTGAGTTTGAGCAGATGGCAGTGCTTCAATGGCTCAGCAAAAATGGCTCTACGTTTTGGTATGACAGTGTGGCGGCTGTAGAGCATGTGCATGGACATGGTGGGCGTACGCTGGTAGTCAGAGCGAAAGATATAAGTGCGAAGAGTGAGAGTGCTAAAGACGCAAGCGCTGAGCTAGCGATGGAGCCGACAGCGAAATAAGTTCATATGAACTATAGTTCAAAAATACTGATATAATCAAAGCCATTAAATCTCGTAAGCAGAGTAGAGGCTTTGGCTATGACTCTCAACGCTATCGATCAAGCTTTGGATGTGGTACTTACTGGTCTGGTTTACGGTTCTGGAACCTGGCTGGCCTGTACTTTTGGCTTTTATTTGGTGACGCGACGGCGAAAGCAAAAGGCACCGCCGCTATTGGCGCCTTCTGCCCGGGCAGCTGCGGTTGAGCAAGGCATGGACTGTACGCGGCAGACGGTGGATAGTGTACCGAGCATTGAGATTATTATTGAGCAGCCGCCTGCACCACAACAGGCTTTTTCTCATCGTAAGGCTGCGACCGTTGTTGCCTGGGTGCCTGAAGAGACGGTATCACCAAAAGAATCACCAGAAGAAGCCGTAGAAGAAGCGACTACTCAGAAAGTGGCTCAGCCGCTGAAGATAGCTTGTGAGCCGGTAGATTGGAAGAAATGGAAGGTTGCAGATTTGCGTAAAGCGAGCGTTGCAAAGGTCTGTGGCGTGCGAACCCGGCCTATTGGCTCACGGCGCAATTTGCCAAAGGCTGATTTGATTGCTCAGTATGAGCAGCAGCTAAAGCGACTGACAAAGCTGCCGCCAGAAGATGTAAAGCCTGCTTTGAAGCAGGATATCGTTGCTTAGATGTGCCTAGACGTGTACTTGTCGCTACTTGATTAGTTTGAATAGTCGCTAGGCGGCTGGGATGACTGTAACTGGGATGACTGTAACTGGAATGGCAGTGACTGGGATGACGGTGACTGGCGCAGGTGGCAGAGCGTTTCATACAGCGCTTCGGTATGAGGCCAGCCGACGAAGCCTGCAAAGAGACAGTCGCCTGCGCGGTTGGCTAGAAATACGTGATGAATCCCTAGACGGTTTTGCCAGGTGCGGAGGGTGAGTCCTTCGGCCAACTGTGCCCAAAGCTCGGAGGTCTCGAAACCACGGTAGTGGGCGTCGGTCATGCCAGGAACGGTTTGGAGCTGGCGAATGAGGCGATCGCAATAGGTTTCTATTGGCTGTGGCACGCACAGACAGTCCGTGCTTTGCCAGAACTGCTGAATGATGTTGGCGACAGCGGGATGTTTTTTCATCCGGTCGTGGTTGATGTCGTTGACGGTGACGTAGCTAGCCCGGTGAAACTTAGTGCATTCAAGAGGCACGACGCCATCGCTGCCGCCATCGTAGTCGCCTGCGATAATCAGGGTCGGAATTTCAGCGGCGATTTTTTCGGCGAGGGGGCGGCGATTGGTGCCCAGATCTCTGGCTATACCGATACCCCACTCGAAGGGGTCGAACATACGGCCTAAGTCTGCGCCGCCGACCGGAGAGGCTACGAGCACAAAGGATTCGACTAAGGGCCACCACTCTGGGTTGCGAGCGAGGACTTCTAGCCAGATAAGGCCGCCCATGGAATGGCCGACGATACGGATAGGGGTATCTGGGTGTTCGGTTTGAGTTTGGGCTGCGATCGCCTCAACGCGATCTACTAAAGGTGCAATGCGGATCCAGGTATTGACGAAGCCAAGGTTAGGAACGATGACTTTTGCCTGGGGGCAGGCAATTTTGTGGGCGAGTTTACCGATGCCTGAGTTGATGTCGGCCCAGCCGTGTTGGGCGTAGAGAATGTAGGAGGGTTGAGGCATTTATTAGAGAATGGTTGGCTTTGGAGGCGCTGTTTGCTTGTGATGACTGTAGAGCACCGATAACCCCTTTGTACGGTGTGGATGCCCGTTTTTAGGTTGTCCTCATAGACCGGTTATGAAGACGCTGTCTTTAAGATGCTTGGCGGTTCGGCGGTGATGAAAATAGGTTGCCCGGTTTGAGGATGGATGAACTGAAGCTGATGGGCGTGGAGATGGTAACCGATGTCGCCAGGACGGGCCGTGCAGTTGGGTGCTGGTGCTCCGCCAATTGGGTAGAGCGGGTCTCCTTGCAGGGGATACCCTTTAGCGGCAAGGTGGATGCGGATTTGATGGGGTCTGCCGGTGAAAATGGAGACCTTTAGAAGTGTGGATGTGGATGTGCGCTGAAGAACGGTGCAGTCGCTGCGGGCCGGTAATCCGGCTGGGTGATGTCCGTAAATGTGGCCAATACGATTGTGGGGAAGCTTGCCGATGGAGTAGGCACAGGTAAAGTGCTCTGGGAGGTGGCTCGGTGTGGTTGGGCCGACTAGGGCGCGGTAGATGTTGGCTAGCGTTTGGGGATTTTCTGGCGTTTTGATTGTGGCCACCTGGGTGGCGCTACGAGTGCGAAACTGACGAGCGAGGTTGGCACGGGCGATTTGGGTTTTGGCGATGAGCATTGCACCGGAAGTGCCTCGGCCTAGTCGGTGAATGGGAATAGGGGATTGATTGGGATAGTGCAATCGCAGCTGATGTAGCAAGGTGTGCTCTAGAAAGCCGCCGCCAGGTAGTACTGGCAGGCCAGAAGGTTTGGAGATGACCCACAGGTGGTCGTCTTCGTAGAGAATTTTGAAGTTTAACGGTGCGGCAGGTTCTTTCCAGGGGAGACGATAGTAGCTGAGCTGGTGGCCGCTTTTGAGCAGGGTTTGAGCGCTAGTCGGTTGGCCGTTGAGCAAGATTTGCTGTTGTTCTATGCGGGTTTGCCATTCGGCTTGGCTTGAATGCTGGTAGCGCTGGCTGTAGTAGGCGAGAACGGTTTGTCCGGCGGTGTGGGGTTGGATGCGATCACGATAAGTCCAGCCTTGATTCATGCCTGGAGTCGTCTCTTGAGTCGACTCCTGATTTGGTTTTGAGGACATGCTTGAAAGAACCTATCGAATGACGGCATCTGGGCCGTTAATAATCTATCTTGTGCATGTGTTGCAATGAATCGATACGTGAATCGAGATTTGAATGACTATGATGCGAGTGTTGGTTTGGCCTCAGGGTGCAGGGTGGATAAGACGGTGGCTGCAAGGAATAGTGAGTGCCTGTTTGCTGATGTTGCTGGTGGGTGGCTGCGCGCTGCCTCAAGTCAGTGCTGAAGACCGCTTGTTTTTGGATCTTTCGGCAGAGCTGGTGGGGAACTGTGTGCTGCCTAAGCAAAGTTTTGATGGGGAGCCCGTAGGTGGAATTTCTGCGATCGCCTACGATGTGCCACGCGACCGGCTCTATGGGCTGTCTGATAATCGCGATCGCCCTCGTTTTTATACCTTTTCTGTAAAGGGTGCTTTGGCAGGTTCCTTGGCAAACAATACTCAAAATGGTCGAAACCCACTAGCGCTAGCGGTAGACTCGGTTACCTATCTGAAAGATCTAGACGGTAATCCCTATCCTGCCGGCAGTTTAGACCCTGAAGGGATGGCCATTACGCCGAGCAATACGCTGCTAATTTCTACTGAAGGGTCGCCTCGGGCGCAGATTCCACCAACTATTGGTGAGTACAACATTGAAACGGGTCAGCTGACGCAAATGATTCCTGTGCCGTCTCGTTATGTGCCTGATGAAGTAGAGGTACAAACGAGAGGTGTGCAAGAGAATCTGAGCTTTGAGGCACTGGCGGTGAACGTTTCTTCTGGAACTGGCGGTGTGTATGAGCCCTATCGTCTGTTTGTTGCGACAGAAGGACCGCTGCTGCAAGATCTTGATTTTGAGCCTGAAATTCCCTACAAGAACCGCTTACTGCACTATACGATTGACCCGTATCAGACGACGCTGATTTCTGAGCATTTATATGAAATGGATTTAGCGCCTACGGGGGCTGTTTTACATGGTGTTCCAGAAATTGCGGTGCTAGACCAGGGTGGTCATTTCTTGAGCCTGGAGCGTTCCTATGGCTTTCAAGGATTTGCAATTAAGCTTTATCAGCTGGCTTCTGGTGGCGCTACAGATATTAGTACGGTTGAGTCTTTGCGTGGGGATGTCAATGGGATTAGTCCTATCCAGAAAGAGTTAGTTTTGGATTTAGGTAGCCTGGATCTGCCGCTACAAAACTATGAGGCAATGACGTTTGGCCCCGATATAGATAGCCGCCACCGCAGCCTGTTGGTTATGAGCGATGATAACTTTTCAGATGATCAAGAAACGAGTCTGCTGGTTTTTCAGATCAATGCGCTGTGAGGATGCGCTGTGAGGAACTGTTTTCTTTAGCTGATTTTTTTGCTGAGTTCTGTCTTTTGGTGGAGGAACTTTTGGGCTCGAATTCGGTAAGAAAAAAACGAAATTTAAACTTGCCTTAAAGAAGGCTTATCCCTGTCATAGTGGTTTTATTCTGGCAGAAAAATAATTTAGTTCAGCTGTGAGTATGTGTCAAAATAATCTGAAATACTCTAAGTGAAGGGCTTTAACCTGATTTTCTCTGGTTCGCACCTTTCGTTTTTTCCATCGTTTGGTCTTTTTTCAGACCCTTCCCTTTGCAAGAAATTACTCATGCAGCGCCCTAAACCTGATAAATTGGGCAACAGCAAAGATCATTAATTAAAGGTTTCATAAAGAGGCACATGCGAGTCTTAGTAATCGGCGGCGATGGATACTGTGGCTGGGCAACAGCGCTCTATCTCTCCAACAAAGGTCATGATGTAGCTATTTTAGATAACCTCGTGCGTAGGCTATGGGATATGGAGCTCCAGTCGGAGACCCTGACGCCTATTGCTCCTATCCAAACCCGACTGCAGCGTTGGAAGGACCTCACAGGTAAAGACATTGAGCTATTCATTGGCGATGTCAATAACTACCCCTTCCTAGAGCAGTCTATGCTGCAGTTTAAGCCGGATGCGGTAGTGCACTTTGGTGAGCAGCGGTCTGCCCCCTTCTCTATGATTGACCGCGAGCACGCGGTAATGACTCAGTCGAACAATGTGCTCGGTAACCTTAACCTGCTGTATGTCCTCCGTGACCATTTCCCGGAATGTCATCTGATTAAGCTCGGTACAATGGGTGAGTATGGTACGCCCAATATCGATATTGAAGAGGGCTACATCACCATTAAGCACAATGGTCGTGAAGATACTCTGCCATTCCCCAAGAGCCCTGGCTCTTTCTACCACCTGAGCAAGGTGCACGATACGCACAATATTCACTTCGCCTGTAAGATTTGGGGCCTGCGAGCAACTGATTTGAATCAGGGAATTGTGTACGGCGTGCTCACCGAAGAGACGGGCATGGACGAGCTGTTGATCAACCGACTCGACTATGACGGTGTGTTTGGTACGGCGCTCAACCGCTTCTGTATTCAGGCAGCAGTTGGCCATCCGCTAACGGTGTATGGTAAGGGCTCCCAAACGCGGGCTTTGCTTGACATTCGCGATACGGTTCGCTGTATTGAGATTGCCTGTGAGAATCCGGCAGATGCAGGTGAGTTTAGAGTGTTTAACCAGTTCACTGAAATGTTTAGCATTAATGAGCTAGCCATGATGGTGAAGAAAGCGGGGAATACGTTAGGTCTTGATGTTGAGATCAAGAATTTGGACAATCCTCGCGTAGAGGCAGAAGAGCATTACTTTAATGCGAAGAACACTAAGCTGATTGACTTAGGTTTGGAGCCGCATCTGCTGTCCGATTCTCTGTTGGATTCTGTTCTAAATACGGCGATTAAGTATAAGCACCGTGTGAATAAGAAACAGATTTTACCGACTGTTAGCTGGCGCCGAGACTAAGCGCAAGACTGGGCGACAGATGAGCGTATGAGCTATTGAAAGGGTCGGTTTGCTACTGTTGCAGGCTGACCTTTTCAATAGCAGCTCTTCTTCGTACAATAGCCGTAATCTGTTTATTGTTTGTTTCTCTTTTTCTTCTTCCTCCTCCTGATATTATGCGCATTGCTATCTTTACTGAGACTTTTCTACCTAAGGTTGACGGTATTGTTACTCGGCTGAAGCACACGGTTGAACACCTGCAAAGCTTTGGTAATGAGGTCTGTGTGTTTTGCCCGGAAGGTGGACTCAAAGAATACAAGGGCGCGAAGGTGAAGGGGGTTTCAGGCTTTCCGCTACCGCTGTATCCAGAGCTAAAGCTGGCGTTTCCTCGCCCTTCTATGCGTGAGGCAATAGAGGACTTTAAGCCAGATTTGATTCATGTGGTGAATCCGGCTGTATTAGGTTTAGGCGGCATTTATTACAGTAAGTCTCTTGATATTCCTTTGGTAGCGTCTTATCACACGCACTTGCCGAAATATTTGGAACATTACAATTTGGGTTTGCTCGAAGGGGTGCTGTGGGAGCTATTGAAAGCAATGCACAACAGTGCGGCGATGAATTTGTGTACGTCTACGGCGATGCAGCAAGCGTTAACAGAGCATGAGATTGAGCGGGTGGAAGTGTGGCAGCGCGGGGTGGATACTGAGCTGTTTCGGCCTGGTTTGAGAAGTGATGAAATGCGATCGCGCCTGAGTGAAGGCAATCCTGACGCGCCAATTTTGATTTATATTGGTCGCCTTTCGGCCGAAAAAGAGATCGATCGCATTAAGCCAGTGCTAGAAGCTATTCCGGGCGCGCGGCTGGCGCTGGTGGGTGATGGGCCCTACCGGGAGGAGTTGGAGAAGCATTTTGAAGGGACGCCAACCAACTTTGTGGGCTATTTGGCGGGTGAAGAGCTGGGTGCGGCCTATGCGTCTGCGGATGCTTTTATTTTCCCTTCGCGTACAGAGACGCTAGGACTGGTGCTGTTAGAGGCAATGGCGGCGGGCTGTCCGGTTGTGGCGGCGAATGCGGGTGGCATTCCTGATATTGTGACGGACGGGGTGAACGGGTTTATGTTTGACCCGAAAGATCCGCAGGGTGCGGTGTTAGCAACGCAGAAGCTGTTGGGAATGCGGGCAGAGCGAGAGCTATTGCGGCAAAACGCGCGTGTAGAGGCTGAGCGCTGGGGTTGGGAGGCGTCGACTCGGCAGTTGGAGCGGTATTACATGAGTGTGCTAAGTGCGGGTATGGGTGCGATCGCTGCCTGAAACGGTAGTGTTGTAAAAAGCACATTTTCTCTAGCTTTACCAAGCTAGAGAAAATGATGTGGGAACGTGGCATCGCACCAGTCAGCTAGATATCAAAGCCACCATCGGGCTTGTACTCCCACCAGCGACTGTTGGGGAAGGGGTGTCGCCGAGTATTGGTGCCGCAGTGAACGTCGCCTAGCTGGTCGTGGTAGGCATCCCAACCTTCAATGAATCGAACGTTGCGAGTGGGCACGACCTGCTCAAAGGCGGCTTCGAAGGCACATTTGCCGTTGATGATGGGCCCTCTAGGCTTGGGCACCAGGCTGCTATTGTCTAGTACCAGATGATTGATCATGTTCGGGAAGTAGGCCACCGCGCGGTCATTGTCTTCTAACGGTGGGTAAAAGAGAACGGGGATGTCAGTCATGTAGTTGCTGCCAATGCCCAACTCTTCGCTCAAAATGTGGAGGTTGCTGTCCATGTAGCTTTGGTAGCGATGATTGTTTTCCCAGAAGGTTGTATCTGCCAGCAGCTCATCGACGGTAATTTCAGCGCTTGTGGTGACGGTGCCAGGCGGGTGGTTGATGTTAGAGCGCCTTAGCCCTTCAAACATAGGGGTGTTGCCATGACCTTCTAGAGAGAGCTTTTGGAGAAGATTTCTGGCGCTGAGTGGAGAGGCCACCAATACCTGAAAGCCTTGGTCATTATCAGCGGGAATAAAGGAGATAATTTCGTCCACGTGGCCGACGAGCAGCCAGTCAGTAAATAGCTCAAAAGGAGCCTGAATTTTCTGGGCATAGAGGAAGTGACGTAGCTTTGGCATCATTTGCCGGGAGGTTTCACTGTAGTCACCTTTTTGGCGTCCACCAAAGACAATGCGACCGAAGGGATAGTGCCGTCCCTTTACGGTGACAGGCGGGCTGACTTCCAGGTTGCCAAAGGAGTCTAGGGAGTTCTGTGAGCGATCGCCTACCTGAAAGTGGCCAAAGTCTGGACCTAGCAGGTCGAGTTCTGGATAGTCGTCTAGTCCACCGTCACGTGGGCTGTCGAATACCACTGGAAGAATATGGGTTGGGCTTTGAACGTAGCCAAATTCAATTTCGTCTTGAATCCAGCGATCGCCTCTATGCCCTTCTTGTGGCACCACGGTCAGCGGAATGTCTAGCTCCTTCAAGGCAGACTTTAGGTCGGAGAGAAATTGCTGATTATTTTCCATCTCGCAGGCGTATACTTCTGCGGGAGGAAGCGTATGTGGTGTCATAATCCAGGGGGCAACTCGATAAACGGCGCGATCGCTTGCCACTGTTTCATCGCCTTGCTTCAGCAACAGCTCTAGGCTAATAAGTCCCTCAAACAAATCACCTGGATACTCGTGCGCTTCGATATAGCAGGTGATGCCACCAGTTGGAAGCGGTGCTGAAACTGAGATTGCAGGTGCCGTCTTATCTTGTAGATTCTTCCCTAATATATGATGGAATTCCTCGCCATCTTGACGGTAGATGGCACAGCACTCAGCGATTCGAGTCGGCACCTGTAGGACTAGGCTGACGCCATCTGGCAGTTCGCCAGTCCCGACCGTGTCTATCAACAGCCTCGACCACTCAGACTTTTGTCCATCTGTCGGAATACCGTCAGAAATATCGAGATCGTTATTAAACAGCAAAATCGCACCCTGTTGTGCCTCGCCATAGACCCAATTAGCGCGGCCAATGTCTTTCTGATCAATCTGGCCATCTCTGTTGCTATCAACCGACAGTGCAATTTGATGATCATAGGTTTTAACGACCAGCTCTGAAACTCTTTCACCAGAGGGTGAAAGGTGGACTAGCCGAGCCTGATGAGACCCCCCAGACAGTGCTTCGATGCGAAGACTGCCTTCGTTATCTAACGGTGCTGCGATAGGTTTACCGAGCTCAAAGCGGGTGACTTTATCTGATTTCATACATGTTATCTGGAGATCTGTCTTCTCTTTGAGAACAATCTGACCCTCTTGTGGATTAAAGAAGATTGTTTTATGCTCTTCTTTTCTGAGATTTAGAAGCTGGTGGTTTGTTGATTTTTGAGCCGTTGCTAGTGTCTGGTTCATTTCTTTATTGTGTAGATGTTTTCGAGTGGTTTACTGAGAGAAAGCAATCGCTACGAGGTCTTGTTGTATCTGCTACTGCTCATCATCAGCGCGTAAGGAGACACCGCTAGCGTAAAACTTGAGCAGAGACCCGATTTTTGATGCTTTACTTTTTGACAGTTGCGAGAGAAAATTCGCTCTATTTCTTTCGTGAGATCACTTGGCGCGCTTCTTTGAAGGTTTGCAGTTCTGTGTAAGAAAAAGGTGAGTTTTTGAGCCTTTTATTAGTATTTTGATTCGTAGGCTCAGCTAGCAGTGTCATTGTGGGCTTGGGCATAGTAGACATAACAATTGTCTCCTGAAAGCAGGAAATACAGTTGTTAGCAGATATAAGTCTTACAGCGGTATTCAGCACAGCGGCAAGAATAGAGAGATTAAAAATCATGGGTCTTTCTTTGGCCTTTCTTCGTGCGATGGCATTGCCTGTTGATTGTTGAAGAGAGAACGCTTAATTGAAGGCTCTATAAAAATTGACGCTGTAAAAATTGGCGCTGTGAAAGTGCCGCCTTATGAAGCTATAAAGCTTGACAAACGTTTCTACTCTTCTAGGCGTGAGTAGAAAATAGGAAGAGAAACTTATGCACTTTTGCGTTTGTCTCGCTCGAAAACAAGAGATGGAAAAAGCCTCTATAGCTTTTGTCGAGTTGCCTAACAAAGAAACGGCGGTCTTAATATGAAAGGCCATCGCCGATAGCCCTTCGCCGATAGCCTTTGTGTCGAGGACCATTCATAGTCTGCTTTCAGTCGTTCGTAATGGGCACGCCGCTCATTTTCTACGGTATTTAAAATTTCTTTTCTGGTGCTAGCGGGTTCGGTAAGCGGCGCACCAACATCCACTACTTTGATGCTGATGCGATCGCCTACTGCTAGCATCTGCTCCGATCAATTGACTGTACCGGGAGAAACTCAGTGTAAAAGCTATCAGTTCACCTACTCGTCAGAAAGATAGCTAGGCTTCAAGGTAGCTGTCTTTCTGACAAAAGCTGCGTCGCCATTTCGGTGCGAGAAGAGACCTTAAGCTTGCGGAATATTTTTTTCAGCGCTTGCTTGACGGAGTTCTCAGTAATCCAAAGTTCTGCACCGACTTCTGCGTTTTTCTTACCTAAGGATACGAGATCTGCTATCTGACGCTCACGAGCGGTAAGGCGCGCTGATAGAGGCGTTGCATCACTATCAACAACGTTTTTTATGGCAGTAAGAGACTGGTTGGGAGATTGTTGGACACGCACGGTTGCTGCCCATACCGATAGATGTAGGCAGATCGCACTCACATCAGCAAGATCTTGGTTGTTAAAGGTAGGCTGAGCCTTTTCGCGAGTGCAGCCCAGTACGCCGACTAGCCGTCCCTTGGTAACGACCGGGCCTGCCATCACATGCCAGTGGTCCGGGCGAGGGCAGATGATTTGCCAGGCTTTGGGTGAGATTACTAGGCTCTCATGCACCGGGGCATGTTGCTCGGCTAGATAGCGAGTAATGGGGTTACGTTCCGTTGAAAGAACGGCTTCTAGCGCCTTCTTTAAAGCGGGGTTTAGGTTACGTTCTGCTGTCAGGAGACGATCAAAGAAGAAGATGCCTGAGCGAGTCGCAGCGAAGTGTTCTCCAATTTTTGGCGCAACGTGCGATCGCAACTCATCTTCTTCTGTCGCTTGGTTAATCGCTTGAAACAGGCTCTGTAACTGGCTTTTCATTTGGCTTCTTATGCTTACAGCAAATGAGGGCCCTTAAAAAGGCTATCTGACAAGACTACCCGAACGAGGTCTATGCGTCGTCCGAGCTCCTCACTATCTTAGAGGGTGTAGATGCTTACTGGCATTGTTTTGACATTTTTGATTTGGAGAACAAATGACTGAGCTACCCACTAACTGGCCACACTACGTCATCGGCATCGTAATTTATCCCGGCATGACTACCCTAGACATCGTTGGCCCTCAAACGGTGTTTAGCGGATTGCCCAATGTTGATATTCATCGCATTTGGAAAACGCTAGACCCGATCACGGGAGATGATGGCATGGTTATCGTGCCAGATACTACGTTTGCAGATTGTCCACCTGTCGATGTCATCTGCATCGGCGGCGGTCTCGGCCAGAGCGCTATTGTAGATGACGCTGAGATTCTTAGTTTTTTGAAGCAGCAGGGCGACAATGCCAAGTTTGTAACCTCTGTTTGCGGCGGCTCTGAGTTCCTTGCCAAAGCAGGACTGCTCGAAGGCTACCGCGCCGCTACCCATTGGGCCGCACGGCCAAAGCTAGCCGAATTGGGGGTTGAAGTTGGTACAGAGCGTGTCGTTGTTGATCGCAATCGGATGACGGGCGGCGGCGTCACAGCCGGGATTGATTTTGGTCTAACGGTTGCGAAAGCGCTCTACGGTGAAGATATTGCCAAAATCAATCAGCTTTTGATGGAATACGATCCGGCACCGCCTTACGATGTGGGGTCGCCTGAAAAAGCTGGGCCTGAGCTGATTGAAAAAGCGATGCAGTACATGACTCAGACAATGGGGCCAATACCATAACAACTGAAAGGCCAGCGTTTTTCACGGTTGCTTGGAAAAACGCTGGCTTGGTGAGCATTCCTGAGCACCGAAAAGCATGAAAAACGATCGTCTCAAGTTGATATCAGCGCTACAGTTCAATATTCGAATTGCGGCTGTCGCTGAAGGTATATCGTTGCTTGTTTTGCTGTTTGTTGCGGTTCCTTTGAAAAGATTCGCGGGTTTTGAGATAGCTACAACGATTGCAGGGCCTTGTCACGGTTTTTGCTTGGTCATTTATCTGGTTTTGTTGGTCGAAGCGATCGCGGCAGAAGCAATATCTGCTCTAGTTCTGTTGCTGGCTGTTGTCGTTGCACCTATTCCATTCGCCACGTTGATTGTTGAACGGAAATTTTTGTCACAGCTACATTAAGAAGTTTGAGTAATGGTTTATAGCCTCTTAAAAGTTTTTCACATTACATCAATGGCGCTTTGGCTGGGTGGAATGTTCACCTTCTCAATTATCGGCGCTACTGCGGATAGTGAGAATGCAGCAGCGTTGCGCGTTCTTTTTGGAAAAACGGTAACGCCAGCAATGTTAGCAACCTGGGCTGCTGGCCTCAGTCTAGCCACTATTGGGGGCTGGTTTTCTATCGCTGCATGGCCCTTTGTAAAAATCACAGGTGCTTTTCTTCTCTCTGGTGTGCATGGGATGGTTGCAGGCCGCCTAACAAAGCTCGCTGGTGATGATGATGAAAAACCAGCATTTAGCAGTTTGCTCTCGGTGACAGCACCCGTGATTACGGTGCTAGCAATGGTTAGCCTCGTCTTTGTAGCAACAACTAAGCCACTCTAGATTGCTTATCGCAAGCAGCCATTAGTCAACTACCTGATGGAGATTCGCCGTATGATCTACACGACGAATGCGATTGAGTTGGTCAATCGCTCATTGCGCAAAAAGATACGATCACTCTCATGTTCTTCTCATTACAGCTTTGTAAGATCCATTCGTACTATAAGCCTATCTTTGATTTCAAACGTATGCTCAAATATACCTTCTGAGATAACAGCACCGTCCAGATCATAAACAAGTTGTTCAATGCGAACTACGCTCACTTCTTCCGAAAGAGCACTGATAGCAACAGGTTTGTCGTATGGGCGAGTTGTTTCCCACTTTTTGAGCCAGTAGGCGCGAACCGCGTCTTTGCCATGCAACCTATGATCATCATCATCGTCAGGCCAACTAACACCATCACTGATAAAAGCGAGCAGCGCCTTGATATCTTGCCGATTAAACGCTGTGTAAGCCTGGAATATAAAATCTTGATACTTTGAATTCATAATGATGCTGTCTTTTTGGCGCTATCTCTCTTTGCGTTAAAAGAAGACTTGATCGAGCTTTGTTCTTGAGTGTTACTCTGCGTCAGAACCAGATGATGGCAGTGAACAGACTTCCATCATTTGAATCAAGCCATTCTTAAAGGTATAACGGTGGCCAACATGCTCATCGGCGAGCACCGCTCCAGCTAGATCGCGTACAACCTGATGAACGTCGACTAAGATCTGTCCCTCTTTTTCAATGTGAAAATTAACCGGTTCGACATGGGAATCAATCTCGCTCCCTTGCTCTATCCAGTAAGCTCGAACCTCTCCTGGCCCCCGAACAAAACCACCCTTAAAGGCTCTTGGCCAGTGTACATCGGTAGTCATGAGCGTCAGAACGGCGTCTAGATTGCGGGCGTTGAAGGCAACGTACGCTTTGCGCAACATCTCAATTTCTGGTGTGGATTGATTCGACATAAGCTATCACCTTTTGTGGATACTCCTACGGTAGGCTTAGCCTTAACCTGCCGTCTCATCCAATTCTGCTAAAATTAGTCCAATCCTGCTTAGGATACGTCTGGTTTGGGGTGTGAAGTATTCGCTGGATTAGAGCCGACCATGAACCATAAAACCTCCGTACTTGATCTTACAAACCAACAGGAAGCAGTACGGGTTTTACCACACTCGCCACTAATTGATAGCTATCGCACCGGATGGGAGGGATTGACCTTTACTCATTATTGTCACCCTCCCTACGAAACGGTAGAGCATTGTCTTCTACAGCATTCACTGGTAATCACAGACGACAAGAGTTGCTTCAAAACAGAGCGCCGCTTGGACGGCAAGCTTAATCGATATACCCATGGGAGAGGTCGCATAGATATCATTCCAGCTTTTCTAAGGCGCTCCACACACTGGGATCAAGAAATCGAGTTTTCAGTAATTGCGATTTCTCCAACATTATTGAATCAGACGACTCAGGCATTGACACAGCGTGAGGTAGAACTGATTCCGCAGCTGGCGGTTGATGATCCTGTTATTCAGCAATTAGCGATCGCACTCAAAACAGAAATCCAAACGGGCTGTCTGTCTGGCAAGCTATATGGTGAATCGTTAGGGACAGCGCTGGCCGCTCGCCTAGCTCAAAACTATGCCGCTAGCAACCCCTTAGTAAAGTCTAAAGTCAGTAGGCTAGCCCAGTCGCAGTTGGCGCGGCTCGTTGACTACATTGAGGCCAATCTAGAGCAGGATTTATCGATTTCGGATTTAGCAACGCTAACGGGCATGAGCCCATCCCATTTCAGCCGCGCTTTCAAGCATTCAGTGGGCATTGCGCCCTACCAGTACGTAATGCAACAGCGTGTAGAACGAGCCAAGCAATTACTGAAACAGCGAGCTATCTCAATCAGCGAGGTTGCTTTGGCTTGTGGATTTGCGAACCAAACACACCTTACTAAAGTCTTTCGCAAGCTAGCAGGAACAACGCCCAAAGCTTATCAACAGCGATAATCTTGAAAAATACTAGCTCATGAAACGGCAACAGAGTGCATAATTCTGATGCTATAAGCTTGAGAGTTTTGTAGGGAAGCAAATACACCCGATGCATAATTGTATCCTTCTAACTCTGAGTAAATAATAGAAGGCGCACATGGGTGCTCTACCGCAGTCCAAAGCCTAACTGCCTGATTTGAATTGTGACGGACTTGAGACAACAGATTTTCAGCATACTTATCCAAGTCGAACAAGAAGAGCTAGAGAGAAGTTATGAATGAGTCAAAAACTAGAAAAAGGCCTATCGCGGTCTGGATTGTTTCTGTTTTTTATATTTTTACCAGCACACTGCTACTGCTGTTTACATGTTTAAGCTTCTCGGGGGCTGTCTCAATTCCACCTGAAGAAATGGTTCGCTTAAATAGCTTAACAGGTATTGATTACTTATTTATCATTGCTCAGAACTGCATGTATTTAGCCGCTGCGATCGCGCTCTTTCGACTGCGAAA
>CALDSK010000261.1 GCA_937911865.1 uncultured Synechococcus sp. | reverse complement strand
TTTTATCTGGGACTAGCTCACGCCTACGGCGGCTTGGAAGACTACGAAGCGGCCATGCAAGCATATAGGCAAATTCTCTCTCTTCAGCCCGATCACCTGGAAGCCAGATTAGGCTTGGGCGCGACGCTTTTTCGACAAGAATCGTTTGAAGAAGCACTGGCTATGTATCGTTCTATTTTGAACCAATATCCAGATAATCTACAGGCGGTGGAAGCCACTGGGCTGGTTCTACTAAGGCTAGGACGAAATGAAGAAGCGATCGCTGTTTTAGAACAGGCTGAAACGGTAGGAGATGTCTCTAGTAAAGTTCAAACCAGTTTAGCCATAGCGTATTTGGAAGCAGGCGACACGGAAGCTGGTTTAGCCCTGCTTAGAAGCGTTGCTGAAACTGACCGACAAAATATCGACGCGCAGCTACAGATCGGCATGATTTTGTGGCAGCAAGGCGAGCTAGACACAGCACTGAACCACTATCGGCAAGTCGTTAGGTTACAGCCCGACTCCATTGCTGCTCGCGATGCGATCGCAGACATCTTATTCGAGCGACAGAACGTCCTAATGACCATTGTTGCTCATCGAGAGCTACTAGAACTTGCCCCCGAACATGCCGCAGGCTATTACCACTTGGGAATTGCCCTGAAAGCAAGAGGGCGTACTGCGGAAGCCATCGAGACTCTAGAGACGGCTCTATCTTTATTTGAAGAACAGGAGAATGTAGAAGGCATACAGGTTGTTACTGAACTTCTACAAACACAGAAATGACTTCCATCATTATAAACACTATATTTTCCAAAAAAGTCAACAAGAGATGAGATATCTACACACTAGCAGTCAACAGACTTTGCTTCTTTCTACCATAATCGGGCTGTGCGTTTGGGGGTCGCTTCAGCGTGAAGCTAGCGCTCATGGAGCCTACATAGAAACCCGTAACTCGACTACGGTTGAAATCCAGGCCAACTATGATTCTGGTGAACCGATGGCTGAGGCACAGGTGCTAATTTACGAGCCAGACAGTGTTGAATCTCCCCGTTTTGAAGGAAAAACTGACTCTGAAGGAAAGTTTAGCTTTGTGCCCGACCAGTCAGGTGACTGGGAAGCAACTGTACGCATAGCCGGACATGGGGCAAACTCAGTCATTCCTATCTCCGAAGAAAGCACCATAGCGTCAGCATCATTGGCAAGTCCACAACTTCCACTGCCTCAGAAAATTATGGTCATGGCAGCCGTCGTATGGGGTTTCGTTGGCACCGCACTTTATTTTCAGAAAAACAAACCGTGAGTGAACCCGCCCGTGAATCCGCCTGTAAATCCATCAGATATGTGCTGTCAACTTGCATAAACTCAATATCTAAGAAATGAATTTCATTTCCATTTCATATTCATTTGCAATACTGCCTTAGCATTAAAATACTTGTTTGAACTTTCAAATCCACTCTACCTGACATCCAAGGCTGCTAAGACCTTCGTTTATTCAACACCGCACATTCTATGAACATGTCTACTCAAAAAACAGTTCGGTCATTGGCTTCCCACCGGCCTCGTCATCTGTGGCTTGCTCCCTTGTGGGTCGTCAGTGGATTAGGGTTGATAGGCGGACAGGTTGGATTTGCCCAGGTCGAGCCTGATTTGCTTGAGACTAGCCTACCTGAGCCAGTGCCTTCTGTGACTGTTCAGGTTGAGGAAACTGCGCCCGTTGAAAGCCCGCTCCCGGCAGTTCCAGAATCTGCTTATATCGAACCTTATGTTGCACCTTCTGTCGAAAGCGCTGAAGATCCTGGTGAAATCGTGAGGCCGACTAGCCTTGTACCTGCGGAAATTCCGTCGATTTCTGACGGCTACAACAGCGTATTTATCGATCCGACTGACTACAGCATCGGAGCAACGACTGTAGAGACCGCACCAGAAGTTGCACCAGAGATTGTCGTAACCGAGCGTTCTAGCGGCTGTCAGTTTTCAGTGGGCGGCAACCGGGCATTGCCTGATGCCGTTTGCGCTCAGCCAGGTGGCCAAGCTGCTACGGTAGCTCAAGGAGATAGACCCGTCGCATCCACAAGCGATCGCGGTCAGTTTCAGAGTGCTAGCAGGTTACCAGAGCAATCAGTCAATATCGGCCCCGTAAGCTTTAGCTCAGCAGGCGTACGAATTTCGGATAATGCTGCGGCTCAGAGTCGGGCTTACTACAACAAAGCCGTTCGCCCTATTGTTAACTTGCAAATAGGACGAAACTTCATCTTTCCGCTGTCAGCACCGGCTCCGATTACGTCTCTCTTTGGCTGGCGCTTGCATCCTATCTCTGGCGATCAGCGATTTCATACAGGAACAGATATCGGCGCACCTTCAGGAACACCCGTGCTAGCGGCGCAGGCAGGTCGAGTTGCAGCCGCTGAATCTATGGGCGGCTACGGTCTGACGGTAGTTTTGCGACATGGTGAGAAGGAGGATCTAGAAAGTCTCTACCCTCACTTGTCACAGTTACTCGTAGAGCCAGGTGAACGGGTAGAGCAAGGCGAGGTTGTTGGTTTAGTCGGTAGCACAGGTAACTCTACTGGCCCGCATCTACACTTTGAAATGCGCCAGCTAACGGCAGATGGCTGGGTGACACTTAACACCAACGATTTGCTAAACCAATCGGTAGCGAAGCTGGTACAAACGCTCAACAACCCTCTGCTGGCGCTGAGCAATCAGGCTGAGCAGACTGATGACTCTGGCACGACTAAGCTAGCTTCAGAAGTCCTACAATTCTTTACCGCTCGACCAGCTCAACCTAATGCTAATTAGTTAGGACAAACCACTTTGAAAGCCATACAAAAGCAGCGCATCTCATGATTGATGTATCACCGATTCTTACGCCGATTATTAGCAAGTTTCAATCTCCCGGCGCTGAGATTGTTGACATCGGGCCACTTACCCTACGGTGGTACGGGTTACTCATTGCCTCGTCAGTGCTGATCGGTGTCGCGCTGTCGCAGTATCTGGCCAAAAAGCGAGGCATAGACCCCGAGAAAGTAGGCGACTTGGTAATCTGGCTAGTCATAGCGGCTATTCCCTCTGCCCGGTTTTACTACGTTCTGTTTGAGTGGCCGTCATACGCAGCACGGCCTGGTGATATCCTCGCAATTTGGAAAGGAGGAATTGCGATTCATGGCGCAGTGCTAGGCGGAACGTTAGCTGCCTGGATATTTGCCAAGCTAAATCGGCTCTCATTCTGGCAGCTAAGTGATATTGTGGCACCCTCCCTTATCCTGGGTCAGGCGATTGGCCGCTGGGGTAATTTTTTCAACTCTGAAGCGTTTGGAGCACCAACTAACCTACCTTGGAAATTGTTTATTCCGCTGGCAAACCGGCCTGTCGCCTATCGTCAGTTTGAGTATTTTCATCCTACCTTTTTGTACGAGTCTCTGTGGAACTTAGGCGTTTTTGGCTTGCTCTTAAGTTTGTTCTTTTGGGGCCAGAAAGAGAATAAGAAAAGTTCTGGCAAACTGAAAGCTGGTACGTTATTTTTGGTATATATGATTGCCTACAGCTCAGGCCGCGTATGGATTGAGGGCTTGCGCATGGATAGTTTAATGATTGGCCCGTTTCGGATTGCTCAGCTAGTCAGCTTGAGCGGTATTGCATTGGGTTTGTTCGGAATTATTTGGCTGTACGGGTTGGACAGACATTTGCCTGACACGGTAGCGCCCGCAACAACCGCAACAACAAATAATGGCCATACGCATAGCTAGCCAGAATATTATCTCTTTTTGTATAAGCTTTGTCAGCGTAAATGAGTAGCTGCCAGCGTACAGAATCCGCTATGCTTTGAATTATGAAAGGATTATGAAAAGCAATGGATTTAAACGTACAGCGGCGATCGCTCATTGGGGCGGGGCTGTTAAGTGCTGGTGCCTGGTTGGGGCAGCGGTTTAGTCAGGGCGCGATCGCTCAAGAACCCGCTTCGGGAACAGCACCGCCTCATACTGGCGGCATGACGACGATAGGGGAAATCAATCACGAGAATAATGGCTTCGACCCTTATGCACTGCTAACCGAGTGGAACACGGGTAAGGTTTCTACACTACCTGGGGGGCAGCGGCTGCGAGAGTATGATATTGCAGCGATAGAACGCGAAATTGAAGTGGCACCGGGTGTCTTTTATCCGGCTTGGACTTACAACGGGCAAGTACCAGGGCCGACAATTCGCGCAACTGAAGGCGATCGCATCCGTATTCGCTTTACCAACCAGGGCGAGCACATGCACACCCTCCACTTCCATGGAATGCACGGAGCCAGACAAGATGGCATTCCTGGAGTGCTGGAAGCCGCACCGGGGCAGTCGGTAACCTACGAATTTGAGGCCAAACCCTTTGGCTGTCACCTTTATCACTGCCATTCCATGCCATTTAAGCGCCATCTGCACAAAGGACTTTACGGCGCATTCATCATAGATCCCGATCCGTCGCAGCATCCAGAGCAAGCAGAGGCTGCTAAGTCGAGAGTTTTAGGAACTGCTGAGAACCAGCGCTGGCAAGAATTGTTGATGGTGATGAATGCCTTTGACACGAACTTCGATGAAGAAAACGAAGTGTATGCTATCAACTCGATTCCTCATGCATTTATGAAAAAGCCAATTCGGATTGAGCGCGATCGCCCAGTGCGGATATATCTCATCAACGTGACCGAGTTTGATCCAATCAATTCTTTTCACCTACACGCCAACTTTTTTGACTACTATGACCACGGCACCACCTTAACGCCCACTAGCCGGACGATTGATACCGTCATGCAGTGCCAGGGGCAGCGGGGTATTTTAGAATTTTCGTTTGCCGATTTTGAACCCGGACTTTATATGTTCCACCCACATCAGGCAGAATTTGTTGAGCTGGGTTGGATGAGCGCATTTGAGGTGGTGGCATGAAGGTTTGGCGTTGGCTATTACCGCCTATTCTGCTGGCAGGTGTGATTGCACTACTTTTTACGGTGAGTCCAGTTCGGCTCCTGAACTTGAACGCACCGCCATTAGAGTCCTTGCAGGTTGAGCGCACTATCTTGAATACAGAAGGGATTACCCTGCAAGTAAGGGCAGCAGGCTCTGAACCCATGCAAATCGCTCAGGTACAAATTGATGGCGCATATTGGGCCTTTGACCAACAGCCCCCCACCCCAATTTCCCGACTGTCAACAGCAACGCTGACCGTTCCATACCCTTGGGTCGAGGGAGAAGCCCACCACATCCGATTTCTGACGAATACGGGCATGACCTTCGATCACATAATTGACGTAGCGTTAGCAACACCGAAGTTTTCTACATCCACAGTGCTAGCCTACGGTTGGCTAGGGCTATACGTGGGCCTCGTGCCGGTTGGGTTAGGAATGCTGTGCTATCCCTATTTAAAGGTATTAGGGCAGCGAGGACTGTCGTTTATTTTGGCACTGACGCTTGGCATGTTGGCGTTTCTACTAATAGATACCTTGCAAGAAGGATTAGAACTGGCTAGAGATGCAGCGATCGCATTTCAAGGCCAAGCACTGGTCTGGTTTTCGGCAGGCGTAGCTTGCTTAGCGCTGATAGCCATAGGTCGCCGCCAGGGAAAATCTCCTGAAGGCCATACGCTTTCTACCTACATGGCGCTAGGAATTGGGTTGCACAATTTTGGTGAAGGACTCGCTATTGGTACAGCCTTTGCACTAGGAGAACTGGCGCTGGGTTCGTTTTTAATCGTCGGCTTTACCCTACACAATTTGACTGAAGGACTCGGCATCGTCGCACCGCTGCTAAAGCAGAAATTGCGCTGGATTGAATTTGTCTCGCTGGCAGCCTTAGCGGGATTACCAGCGGTAGCGGGGGTATGGATAGGCGCATTTGCGTTTTCTCCTCAGTGGGCAGCACTATTTTTGGGGCTAGGTGCAGGCGCTATCTTGCAGGTCATCATCGAAGTAGGTCGCTACCTACAGCGCAAAATTCGCCAGGCACAGCAGGCGAACGGTTCAGGCGTGAGTCTGGCTGGATCTACGACTGGATTAGCAATTATGTACGGAACCGCTCTACTGGTGAAGTTTTAAAGGACTTCACGAGCGAACAACAATTAGCTGATCAAATCTCTCCTATGTCACACCTTACAATAGAGCATGTTCAGGCCAAACATCAGGTTAAGTCGGCGGACTGCTTGCCACACACTATTAAATAGGAAACAAGAGATTGGGCTGATCGCAGGGGGCCTACTGATGGGGTTTTCCCCTGTAAACGCCTGGTATCTAGCTTGGATAGCGATGGTGCCGCTTTGGTGGGCAGCCGAAAGAGCTATCCCCAGTACATCCCATCGAACAACGAAGGCAGGAAGCTCTACCCGAAGGCTGCGAAGAGCGTTAGTAGAGGCTGGGCTATGGGGATTGGCTTATCACGGCGTAGCACTTTCTTGGGTGACAGGTTTGCATCCTATCACCTGGCTAGGATTTACCTGGCTAGAAAGCTTTCTGGCGATTGTCGTTTTTGCATGGGCTTTCGTTACTCTTTGGGCAATGGCCATCGGCATGACCTGGATCTCGCTGATGGTTGCGGTCGATCGTATTGCTTGTCGAGAAAGCTCTACAAAAGGACTGTCAACAGCTAGCCGATTACTAATCGGGACAGCTTTGTGGTGTGCGATTGAGCGGCTATGGAGCCAGGGGCCACTGTACTGGTCTTCTTTGAGCTATACCCAAAGCCCTGGCAACTTATCTGTACTGCAATTAGGTCAGCTATCTGGGCCAATGACAGTAACAGCAGCGATTGTGGCTGTCAATGGACTGTTAGCAGAAGGGTGGCTGCGGCGCACTCAAATACCTGCGAGAAATATTTTTGGGGGCGGGCCAATCGCACTCTTCATCAGTCTTCATCTAATCGGCTTCGGCCTCTATATCCAACCGTTATCTGACGATCCAAACAATGTTATTAAAGTAGGCTTGATTCAAGGAAATATTCCAAATAGTCGCAAACTAACAAGCGCGGGCGTTCAGGAAGCCACACAGGTTTATTTAGAAGGTTATAAGAAGCTAGTAGCAGCAGGAGCCGACATAGTGGTCACGCCAGAAGGTGCTATCCCACGGCCCTGGGATCCTCTTTCTCAGCCGGGAGAGCTATTACAACAAGCTGTTGCAACCAACGCTGTGCCACTGATATTAGGGACGTTAGCCCATAGAGATATTGATAACAGCAAAGCGCCCCTAACTCAAAGCCTGCTGACGCTCGCATCAGATGGAGAGGTCGTCGGGCGATACAACAAAATAAAGCTGGTTCCGCTAGGTGAGTACTTGCCGTTTGAAAAGCTCCTGCTGCCACTAATCGGAAACTCTCCTTTTGGCAGTAGTATGATTCCTGGCAAGCTCGGCCAACAGCTAGAGACACCGGTAGGTTCATTCGCTGCTGGTATCTGCTACGAATCAACGTTCTCTCAATTGTTCCGCCAGCAGGTTCATGACGGCGGCCAGCTTATTCTTACAGCCTCGAACAACGATCCTTATCCGATAAGGCAAATGGCTCAGCATCATGCACAAGATGTCATGAGAGCCGTTGAAACCAACCGTTGGGAAGTAAGGGTGACAAATACTGGAATCTCCGGTGTCGTCGATCCTAAAGGGCGATCTCAATGGCTCTCAAAACCCGATACCCGAACAACCTATCTAGCCACCGTTTATCTACGACAAACGCCAACAACGCTATATGTGCGAATAGGCAACTGGCTAACACCGCTGATGCTTATACTGAGTGTGATTCGTTTAATCGCCAAACCATCTACTGATCGATGAGATGGCTCAAAACGCAGGTATTTTTAGGGGCTAGTTTTGGGCATTAACAGTTTTAGACGCTATAAATCTTGCTGCACGTACTCCACAATGCCCGTTGCGATCGCCTGCGCCATCTGAGCGCGCCAGTTAGGGTCATTGAAGTTTCGAGCATCTTCAGCCCCTGTCACAAAGCCAGTTTCGACTAGCACAGCAGGCATAGCGGTATTGCGCAGCACATAAAATCGAGCCTGCCGGACGCCGCGATCTCTCATAGATAGCTGCCGCAAAATAGCCGCTTGAATAAACTGAGCGAGCTGATTGCCCGAGCTGTAATAATAGGTTTCCAGGCCATTAACGTCAGGCCGATCCAGGCTAATTGAGTTGGCATGGATGCTAACAAACAGATCGGCGCGAGCCTGTTCAGCGATCTGTACCCGTGGCTCAAGATCGATTTCTCTATCGTCAGAACGGGTCAGAACAACTTGCACGCCGCTTGCTTCTAAAATACTTGCAACCTCGTAGGCGATCGCCGACACCACATCCTTTTCTTTCAATCCACCCACACCAACTGCGCCTGGATCGCCACCGCCGTGGCCAGGGTCTATGGTAACCACGATACCTGTCGGAAGCGCAGGAATCTCAGCATTCGGAACATTGGTTGCCGCAGGTGCCACAGTCGGCGAAGGAATAGGCGTTGGGCTTGCTGCTGGCGTAGTTCTAATGAGCCGTTCCAATCGAGAATTATCTTGATCGGGACTAGCAGAACCAGCCTGATTGGCCATCCTTTCAGTCGCCGCTGTCTGAGTGGGTGATAGATCTATTGTCCATTTTTGAGAAGATTCTCCACGAACGACAACTTGCTCGGGTGATAGCGCAGAGTTAGGGCTAAGCTCAATCGTGACTCGGGTTGTCTCAGCATCAAACTGGCCGATCCGAACGGCTTGAACAGCACCGCCTATCACCTCGTTAATCGTTGGCTGCTCCAGAGTTGTTCCAGGCAAATCTATAACAATTCGGGCAGGATTAAACAAGAATTGTGCAGTGGGCTGTACAGCCTCGTCAGTGGTAAACACCAATTGATTTTGCTGAGCATCGAAACGCCAGGATTCAAGCTGAGCCGCTTCGACTGGAAGGGCGATCGCTAAACCACCTAATAGTCCCACCAGGCTCGATAGGTATTGATACCGCTGCACAGGCTATCCTCTTAAAAATTCAATAAATATAGACATACATCATTTCGGATCTAATTTTGCCCGATTCTGTACCTGTAAGAACAAGTTTTTTTGGTACGAATCAAAAGTCAGCTTAGTGGCTATGCAGGCTTATTATATTGGCTTGTTATACTGGCACTACGAAGGGTCAAATGACGCAACAGTAATCTTTAAGGGGTGCTAGTGCCATTGGCTACTTCCGTACGACAGTAACTGGGTAACCAGGCAGCTCATCTTTTCATTGGGAAAAACCATGCGACCCAGAAACATTATCACGTTGATTTTAGGAACGGTTATCACCGTAACCGCTACGGGTGCCTGCGTAAAGGCCGAGACTGCCACCCCGCCCGCTTCGTCTGTAAGGCTAGTGGCCGCGTCAACCAATAGCTTGTTAGAGCAAGGCAGACAGCAAGCGGAGCAGGGGCAGATTGAAAGTGCGATCGAGACTTACAACCAGGTTATTCAAGCAAACTCACAGAGTGCTGACGCTTTTCATTACAGAGGACTCGCCTATCACGATTTAGGCGACTACCAACAGGCGATTGATGATTTTTCCACGGCCCTTCAGCTTCGCCCGGACAATGCTGAAACGTTCTACAGCCGAGGAGAAGCTTACTCTCACATGTCTAATGCCGATGCTGCTCTATCCGATCTAACGCAGGCGATCGCACTAGCCCCTGACTTCGTTCAACCCTACATAGATCGCAGCATCATCTTCGCTGTCACGGGTCAGTTTCCGCTGGCACTAGACGATTTAGATCAGGCGATCGCTCTCGAACCGGACAATGCCGATGCCTACTACAACCGGGGTAAGGTTCATCTCGAACTCGGCAATGCTGAAGCAGGATTATCAGACTTCGATGCTGCCCTCAATTTAAACCCTGAGCTAGCAGAAGCTTACGGCAATCGAGGTCTCTTACACTATCAGCTCGGGGATGCTCATGCGGCGATGGAAGATTTGCAGCAGGCAGCAGCCCTGTTCCGAGCAGTAGGTGACCAGCCAAGCTACCAGCAAACGCTTTATTTCATCCAACAGGTTCAGCAGGGAACAGCAATGAGCACCCGTCCATGAAATATCACATCATCTGAACAGGCTTTCACATAGAAATGATAATCAGTATCATAGAGGGGTTACTCACCCATCGATAAATAATGGCCAGCTCCAAACCTGCAAGTAAAAAAAAGATGGCAGGTAAGAAAAAGAAAGACAAGGCTGTATCAGTTGATGCGCCCAGTTGCGAAACATCGCTAGTGCATCTCGATAGTGTTCGGCAAGTGCAGCCACAGGTGATCGCAACTGAACAGGCGCAGCACATGGCGGAGTTTTTTAGCGCCCTTTCTGATCCTCACCGGCTGAAGTTGTTATCTGCACTGGCGCAGCAGGAACTATGCGTCTGCGATTTGGCAGCAGCGGTGAAAATGGGCGAATCGGCAGTGTCTCACCAGCTACGAGTATTGCGATCGCAACGCCTGGTCAAATATCGTCGCCAGGGTCGCAATGTCTACTACAGCATGGCAGACGACCACATTGCGACGATCTATCAAACTGTCGCTGAGCACTTGGACGAAGCCTAACTCAGTTATTATTCCAGCGCTTAGATCCAGGTAGGTAGCGTATGCCCGCAGCAATGAGCGACAAAAACAACACCCCCGCTGCCCCAGCTAGCGGATTTTGATAGATCCCTGTTACCCAGTCGGGCACTGCCTGCGTATAAATTGCCCAGTCGCCTACATCGATCAAGTAGTAGCCCCATACCAATCCTGCATGTAGGCCAACAGCCAGCCCTAGCCTTCCTTGAGTCCGTCGTCGCGCCCACCCTAAAGTCAAACCCAATAGAAGTAAACCAGGAAAGCTAGGTAGACTGCTCAAAATCGCCTCTAAGGGCTTGATAAAATGCAGTGCTGCATAAAAAAGGCCGCTAGCCCAGAGAGCGCCTGAAAATCCCCAACTATAGCGCAGCTCATCTAGCAGCCACCCTCGAAATAAAAGCTCTTCTGCAAGCCCCACGCCCAGCCCAACCAGCAAGCCTTCTGCGACAATCCGCAAGAAATTAGCAGGTAAAGGTTGCCAAATCACCCAACCCAACCAGCCCTCTACTAAAAATAGAAGTCCCAAGCTAACCAAGCCTACAAAGACCCCGGCTAGTAACTCCTGCCTGTTTTGCGTTGATAGAGCTAACCCATGAACTTGAAGCGGTAAAGACTGTCCATGCACCTTTTTACTCCACACCTGTAGCCAACCAATAAAGGCAAGATACAAGAGAACCAAAAACATGATGCCGTAAGGCTCTTCCGCTCCTAGCAAAAGGTAAAGCGGCACTGCAAATGGGAGCCAAACCAGCCCCAGCAGTAGCAGGAAAAGCACTACTCGAACACAGGCCGGATAACAGGCGATTTTATTCATTCCAAGTCAGAAGTTCGATCAGCCAGCTTGCTGAGCACTGTACATTGTCTGCAAGACCAAGCCTGGATCGCCCCAATCGCCTATATCGCCCCAATCGCCTCGATCGCCGGGGCGATCAGGGCAATCTCAGCGACCTGGATCTTACTTGTTCATATCGCCCCAATCGCCTAGATCGCCAAGATCGCCTAGATCGCCAAGATCGCCTGGCGTTCTAGGCGTCTAAGGATTTGAAATGTTGTATTG
>CALDSK010000260.1 GCA_937911865.1 uncultured Synechococcus sp. | reverse complement strand
CCGAAGCGGTGGGAACATCTACACCCACTTCTACTACGGTGGTAGATACCAGTATTTGCGTTTCCTGGTCACGAAAGGCGCTAATGGCAGCGTCTTTGTCGGCTGAGCTCATGCGTCCATGCAAAAGTCCCACATGAAAGTCCGGGAAAATGGTCTCTTGCAGACGATTGTGTTCTTCCATAGCTGAACGGAGGTCTAACTTTTCAGACTCTTCTACCAGAGGAAGCACAATATAAACCTGCCTACCCTGCGCTATCTCTCGGCGTATGAGGTCGTAGGCATCGGCCCTTTCTCTGCCGCCGAGCACTGTTGTTTTGATCGCTTTTCTGCCGGGGGGAAGCTCGTCAATTTGACTAACGTCTAAGTCGCCGTGAATGGTGAGTGCGAGCGTTCTAGGAATAGGCGTTGCCGTAAGGGTCAGAACGTGGGGATTCTCTCCTTTTTGTTGAAGCTTGGCTCGTTGCGCTACCCCAAACCGATGCTGTTCATCAATGGCGACCAGTCCCAGGTTGGTGAATTTGACCGGATCTTCTATTAGCGCGTGGGTGCCTACTAAAACGGGCAGTTCGCCTGTTAGTAGCTCTTTGTGAATTTTTCGACGTTTGGCCGCTTTGGTAGAGCCTGTTAATAGTTCGACCGGTAAGTGCAACAGATTAAACCACTCTACTAACTTACGATAGTGCTGTTCGGCCAGCACTTCTGTGGGTGCCATCAAAGCCGCCTGGTAGCCGGATTGAATGGCTGCTAATATACCGACTACTGCCACCACTGTTTTTCCTGAGCCTACGTCGCCTTGAACCAAGCGATTCATCGGCGCGGTAGATTGTAAATCGTTCAAAATCTCTTGGGCTACGCGCTGCTGTGCGCCGGTGAACTTAAAGGGAAGCACTCGGTAAAAAGATTCGATCAGTTCGCCGGTCGGGGCCATTTGAACGGTGGTTTGTTCTTTTTGCTGTTCGGCGCGGCGGCGTAAGAGGCCCAGCTGAAGGTAGAAGAATTCATCGAAGACAAGGCGGCGGCGGGCGATCGCAAGTTCTTCGGTGCTGGGTGGGAAGTGGATATGTGCGATCGCTACCGCCAAATCCGCCAAATCGCATGTCTCTCTTAATGCTCTGGGCAACGGATCGCGCAGCTCGACAACAGACGGCAGCGCGGCTACAACCGCCTTCCGTACCAAATCAGCACCAACCCCTTCGGTCAGCGGATACACTGGCACCACGCGCCCAACAGTTAAAGACTCTATTGGGTCGCCTTGAGAGCCCAGTACTTCAATCTCGGGGCTGTCGATGTTAATACCGTATTTTGTTTGCTTAACCAGGCCAGAAATGGCGACGACTGCACCGGGCGGATACAGCTTTTTCTGGCGCTCTTGCCAGCCACGAGAGCGAAAGTGATTGCCCGCTAAAAAGCGACTGAGCTTTAGCCGAGAGCTGCTGTCGTATACCGTTAGCTCAAAAATAGTCAGCTTAGAATTACGTGGACTGTTGAAGCAGTTGCAGCGCTTTACTGTTGCCACAATGGTGACCGTTTCTCCAGGCACCAAGTCTTTGATCTTGACCTGACGCGCGTAGTCAATATAGTCGCGCGGATAGTAAAAGAGCGCGTCGCGCAGGCTCAGCAGACCCAGTTTAGCTAACTTCTCTGCCTTGTACGGTCCAATTCCTTTTAGATAGGTTAGTGGCTTATCCAAGGGATGATTGGAATTAGGTCGATTGACCAGCCCTGTCACATCTGTTGTTTTTGGGCTTCTTTTTCTAGATGCTTTACTGTTCTTTGTAGATGAGTCTGCCTTCTTTGCCGTTGATTTGCTTTCTCTCGTTTTAGACTTGCCATCAAGATAAGTGCCACCAGACTCAGCCAGCAAGGGCAGTGCATCGGCGGCCTGTCTGGCTCTGTGCAAAAAGCGCCGAGTATCAGCTACGAGATGCTGACGCTGAGAGAAAGATAAGTCAGCGTAGCGGTTGAATCTTTCTGATAGTGTTCTCCATTTGTCGGGGCTAATCTGTCCTGAGAGATTTTGTGAAAGTGTTTTTAGCCCGTTTTGTAAGCTCTCAGACAAAAATTCGTTGAATAGCTGATGGTGGCCTTCAATGTTGTTGAATCCGCGGTCGGATTCTACACTCAGCGCCTTTTGGAGCCGAACCCAATCAGGTATTGGTTGTGCTGTTTGCTGTGCTGTTTGCAGCTTGGACTGACTTGCTTCTATGTGTGCAGAGGTTGATTGGGAATCGTTTTGTTGGGAAGGCCCTTGAGCAGATTCAGGTGAGGCAGCTGGTGATGAGACAGACTGTGGCCTCGCAGCCGCTGCTCCGTTGAGACTTAGTTGACCTGTCCCCAGTTGCTCCATCACCCCTGTGTCATTGAGTTAGTAATCAGTCTGTTTGTAACTAGCTAGCTTGTAATCAGCCAGCTTGTAATCAGTCCATTTGTGATCGGTGCTGTGTTTTCTATTTTAAGACTCTTCTGGTGATGTCCAGCTAGATCGCCATGCGTCTTCTGCCTGAGCTGTTTCTAGCGATCGCTGAGTTTTTTTATACCGAGCGCCAAGCTGCTTCAGGTGAGACAGTTCCTTTCTCAATCGGCTACGCCAGACCGACACTCTAGGATCGGCAAATTCCACCTCGCTCAGCTGCAAATTGATTACGGCGAATTCGGGGAAAGCCTCTATCTCAATCGCCTCATGAGGAATCAGTCGCTCTCTGGGATCCGAAGAGCGATCGCGTCTGTGATCAGCGCGTCTACCTTCTGGCCGCTGATTCTCTGCTCTGCCTTCCCGGCGAGAATTAGACCTTGAGCTAGGCTTGCGCAAGCGTCGGCGATCGCTGTTGCGGCGACTAGGGCGCTCACCTCTATCACGGCCCCGTTCATCCTCTTCCAACATGTCAAAGTTTGCTTCACCATGCATGACTCGAACAGAAACCTTCACGACGTTGGGCACCGCGTTGACAGGCTCGCCTAATCCACGAGAATCAGTCGCCGCTGCCATTAGCGCTTTGGGAAACTTCGGCATTACGTCTGCTTCTTGGAGGAGTTCGTTGGCTGCTTCTGAAACGGTTTTAAATACGTTCTGAATCGCCTGATCCATCAGCATTTTTTGCTTCATCAAGTGGGTCGGCGCAAGGGGTTTGTCTTCCGAGTTTTCCTCTTCTTCATCTTCTGCCGAACGGCGAGCCAGTGCCTCTAAGGCACCAAGTAAGTCTTCCTCATCAGAAATCGTCAGCCGTTGTTCAGCTGCGGGTACATCCATCTCAAACTCAAGACCGTCTTGGTCAAAATCTTCTCTCGCCTTCGAACTCAAGGAAGAAGAGATTGAGGTCGAATCTAGATCTATAGGCTCATCTATGGGTTCAAAGTCAAAGTCATCAACTTCAAGATCTTTAATGTCGGTGGGATCCGTAGCGTCGTAGTTCGTTTCAGCGTCTTGGTTGTCGGTCGCATCCTGTGTGGGTGTTTGTGGCGCTGCCGGCGACTCAGCGCTGGGTTCGTTTAAGTTTGGTTCGTTTAAGTTTGGTTCGTTTACATTTTGCTCGCTTGTGGTTCGATCCTCTTCATTGACGCGTTCCTCCGCTGAGGGAACATCTTCGCCCCACAAAGAGGGGTCTTCGTCATCGGGCGGCGAAGCAAGCGGTTTAGACCGACTTGCCTCAGACCGATTTTCCTCGGTGCGCCCTGATGTGCTTTCAAAGCGAGCAATTTCAGAGAGCTTATCGAGCAGGTCGTCGCTGCTTCCTTCTTGGGTGTGAATCACCGCGCCGGAGGCTCTCGCTTCTAGCAAGCGCTGTAAAAACGCAAGTCCATTATTTCTAGAAGGCTTTCGGCTGTTTTTCTTGACCTGCGATCGCTGCTCAAACAGCTGCACAGAAATCTGCGCGGCTAGCGTTTGTAAAGACGCCTGTAGCTGATTGCGCTGTTTCCAAGAAAGCGCCAAAAACTTATCGGGATAAGCCTGGGTGCACAAGTGGTAAACCGCACTCATCAACTGCTGCTTACTCGCTTCACCCAGCGCCTTTAAATAGCCATTATATAGAGGGTCTAAGGCTTCAGCCATATCTTCGGTACGCCGCTGAAGCAACCCTAGTTCTTTTTCAATTTGGCCGCTTGCTTTTACCATATGCTCTCTACAATAGCGATTCTGAGACCTTTTCGCCTCAAAATCCCTCTATTTTACTGTTCTGTGCTCGCCCTGACAGAGCTTGCCCCTATTGAACTTAAAAAGTCGGGCTCTTCTGATTTGTGAAAAGCCCGACCCTTAAATATTCAGCTTAACTGAACTATAGCGTTAGTCACTTGACTGAAGTACGGCACATTGGCTGAGAGCCTTATGTAGCAACAAATCAAGTGACTAACGTTACCCAGCTTTATTTCTGACCGGTCTGAGCAGCCACTTCATCTGCGAAGCTGACCTCTTCTTTCTCAATACCCTCACCCAAAATGAAGCGAGAGAATCGGCGAATCTGAATATTTTCACCCAGCTTCGCAACAGCCTGCTTGACGAGTTCTGCAACCGTGATGTTCTGGTCTTTGATAAAGGGCTGGTCGACCAAAGAGAGTTCCTTCAGGCGCTTATCGATTCGGCCTTGAACAATTTTTTCCTTGATGTTGTCAGGCTTGTTGCCCAGATCATCACGACCCATCTCAACCGACTTTTCAGACTCAACTATCTCATTGGGAATGTCTTCGATTCTGACGTACTCAACATTGGGAGAGGCCGCAATCTGCATAGCCACATCTTGTGCTAGCTGCTTAAAGTCTTCGTGACGGCCCACAAAGTCGGTCTCGCAGTTAATTTCTACCAGAACACCCACACGACCACCCGTGTGAATGTAGCTGTGAACCAAGCCTTCAGAAGCGACTCGGCTTTCTTTCTTGCCCGCAGACGTAATGCCTTTCTGACGAAGCCATTCGCTGGCTTTCTCCATATCGCCGTCAGTTTCTTGCAGCGCTTTTTTACAATCCATCATGCCTGCGCTGGTTTTGTCGCGCAGTTCTTTCACCTGCTTTGCAGAAATACCTGCCATTATGCCTCCATTTAATTTTCGATTGATTGTGCAGCAGTAAAACCTTGAAACTTAGCAGTGGCACCTTAGCCAAATCAGATTAAACAGATCAGACTAAAATGCCGTTACCTTATGTACGCCTCTGCTTACTGGTTAGCTATTGCGCGGCAGGTGTCCCAGTAGCAGCTTCAGCCGAGGCAGCCGCCTCGCCAACTTCAGCCCCTTCGTCGTTATAGTCAGCGCCATCGTAGCCATCGTAGATATCTGTGGCATGGCTAGCGGCTTTACTGCTGCTGCCACTATCCGTACCCCCCCCGCGAGAGCCTTCGTAAATCGCGTCAGCTAGACGGCCAATCACAAGCTTAATAGCGCGGATTGCGTCGTCGTTACCGGGAATAGGCACATCTACAACGTCGGGGTCGCAGTTTGTATCTAGCAAAGAAATGATGGGTAAACCCAGCTTTTGGCACTCTTGAACGGCGTTGTACTCACGACGAACGTCAACGATGATTACCGCGTCGGGGATGCGACGCATCGTTTTAATACCGCCTAGATACTTTTGTAGCTTGTCTAGCTCGCGGCGGAGCATGGAGCCTTCTTTCTTCGGACGCATCGCGAGCGCACCCGATTGCTCCATCCGCTCAAGTTCTTTGAGACGCTCTACCCGGGTTTTAATCGTGTTCCAGTTGGTGAGCATACCACCTAGCCATCTCTGGTTTACGTAGTATGAACCACATCTACTGGCTTCTTGAGCCACAATTCCAGCAGCCTGGCGCTTGGTCCCAACGAATAAAAAGCTTTTGCCGCTTTCTGCTGACTTGCGCACGTACTTGTAGGCGTCTTCGAGCAGTTGGGCAGTTTGAACGAGGTCAATAATGTGGACACCGTTGCGAGAAGTGAAGATGTATTCATCCATCTTCGGGTTCCAGCGTCGAGTTTGGTGGCCAAAGTGAACGCCTGACTCTAACAGGTCAGACAGAGATACGACTGGCATGTGTTTTTCCTTATATCGGGTTAAAACCTCCATCTGGCCGTATTCGAATCGTGACAAATGAGTCCGTCGAACACCCGAAAATCCAGATGTGTGAATTTAGTACAGCCTTAGTAGGGTAGCACAGGATGCTAAACGTTTTGGCGGCAGGACTGGTGGTGCTTTCCGCCCAGGCAGCTCGACCAGCCAAAATTCCAGCTTAGCCTGAGTTCAAGTTGCTAATCTGGGCAAACTTTAACTACGGAAAGCACTGCCCTGCATAGGGTACAGAGAATTTACGCAGTCCGCCCCCGATTGCTGACCCAACTGCTGACTGACGATCAACTAACTGCCACTACCAGAGGGGCTTCGACATGAGCAATCTGCAATCGCCACCTGCACCACCACCAAGGCCTGCAATGCCACCACCGCCCCCTCCGCGTGCGGCCTCCGTGCCACCAGTTCCGGCTCCGCCTTCTGCATCACCGCAGACCGAAATGGTGCATACTCCACCTCCGAAAGCAGCAGGTCAGAAAGCAGCAGGTCACAGAGCCGCAGGTCATAGAGCAGCCGCGCCACCACCGATGCCGACTGGAACAGCTGGTAGCGGTCCTACTTTAGAAACTATTATTCGCAAAGCCTTTGACGAGGGCTATTCAGATATTCATGTGGGCGTGGGTGAAGTGCCTCGCTATCGCAATCGAGGAGAAATCAACGCGACTGATTTTCCGGTGACGACCCGTGAAATGTTTGATAGCTGGCTAACTGAGATTCTGACGCCAGAGCAAATAGAAGAGTTTAATGAAACGCTCGACTTTGACGGGGCCGCTCAGTACGATTTTTCGCGCGTGCGGATCAACATTTTCGATAGTCTGAACGGGCCTTCGATTGTAATGCGACTGATTCCGGTGGAGATCCTGACCATGCAGCAGTTGAATCTGCCGCCTGTGATTAAGGATATGTGCCATTACCACAAGGGCTTGATTCTGGTGACCGGACCGACGGGCTCGGGTAAGTCAACGACGATGGCAGCGATGATTGATTACATCAATAAGGAGATGCCGAAGCACATTATCACCATTGAAGATCCGGTGGAGTTTGTGCATCAGAGTCGGAAATCTCTGATCAAGCAGCGAGAGGTGGGGGTACATACGCGCAAGTTTAGCAATGCGCTGAAGGCTTCTTTGCGTGAAGATCCTGACATTATTCTGGTGGGGGAAATGCGTGATAGAGAGACGATTGAAACCGCTCTTAAGGCCGCTCAGACGGGTCACCTGGTGTTTGGAACTTTGCACACGAACAGTGCGGTGAAGACGGTAGAGAGAATCTTGGGAATGTATGAGCCTGAGCAGCAGGCACCGATTCGAGTCGCGATCGCAGAATCTCTCATCGGTGTTGTCGCTCAAGGTCTGTGCCGTACTACAGATGGCAAACGCGCCGCCTTCCACGAAATCTTGATCAATACCGATGCGATTAAAGACTACATCTTGCGCGGTCAGCTCGATGAAGTCGAAGCGATTTTGCCGAAGTGTACCTTCGATGGTATGTGCACGATGAACCAGTCGCTGTATGCACTGTATGAAGCAGGTCGGATTACGGAGGAGACCGCGCTAGAGCTATCGCCGAAGCAGAATGAGATGGCACAGATGCTGCGAGGACGCGTGTAGCGGTACTAATCGATCAGTCCCTTATCGGTTAATCTAATCGGACTCAAGGGCCCGCAGCGAGAGATGAAAATGCGATCGCTGCGGGACTTTGTTATTTATTCAACGTTATTTATTCAACGGCTGTGCACTTCAACTGATACGCACTATACGGTTGCGCTGAGATACTCTACTTGAGCAGAAGAGAGGGCTTGGTTGTAAATCTGTACCTCGTCGAGTGTGCCAACAAATCCTTGTGAGCCGGAGCCTACACCGTCATGGAAACGGGTTTTGCCAGCGATGTTCCCCAAGGCGATGCGATCGCCATGATCCCAAAGCTGTGATCCTTCACGACTCTCCACTTTTTCACCATCTAAATACGCGGTGAGCGCATTGTTCTGCACGGTATCGCTACCCTCCAGCACAAACGCCACGTGATGCCACTGCCCAGCTCTAATGCTATCGGTAGCCGTAATCCAGCTACCCTTCCACCCGCTTTCTTTAGCCGCTGGTAGGTTCCAACCACCGATGTATAGATCATTGCCTGAGAGATAGGCATTGAGCCCTCTAGCGCTACCGCCTTCTTCGTAGAGCACCTGCTTACGACTATCGCCCATAATCTCATCGGCTTTGAACCAAAAAGAAAGCGATCGCACTGCATGAATACCCTTATTGATATCGGTAGAGTTTTTAATCTCGGCTCGACCTGTTCCGTCGAACGTTAGACCACTGCCCTGCAATCCGGCACCTCGGCGCACACCGTCTGTGAAGCGGCCAGAATTATTTCGGCCTGACGTAGAGATATCTTGAATTTGGTCCCCGCTTCCCGTTTCAAAATCGTAGCTAGCGATTGCCTGTAACAGCGGCTGCTCTGGGCCTGTGACAGGACCAGTAGGCGGTGTGAGCGGTCCACCCGGCGCTGGGGGCGTTGGTGGCTGTGTAATGGGCGTAGCAGGTTGGAGCGGTCCGGTCGGCAGCTGGAATTCACTTTTGGGTAGCGTGACGTTGACAGCACCGCCCAAACTGTTCGGATCGAGATTGCCTAAATTAGGTGAGCCATCTGTCCACCAATCTTCTTTAAAGGTGATGACAAACGGCTGCTTGATTGTTTTTCCGGTGACGCGATCAGAGAAATATTCATTGATGACTGCGGCTCTGCGTCCGTTGGAAAGTGTGTAGTAACC
>CALDSK010000259.1 GCA_937911865.1 uncultured Synechococcus sp. | reverse complement strand
GTGCTTTGCTATTGATTGATCTGTAATTAAGTCGTCTAGCTCAGTGAGCGTGACGCCCATATCTTCTCCGGCCTTTTTGAGCGCCTGCTGAAAACCGCTGATGTCTTCTGCGTAGCCACACAGACGAGTTGCTTCAGCAATGCCCTGTGTCGCATTGGCTTTGGCGCAGTCGATGAGTGCAATGCCTGTAAGCGGTTGATTGGCAGCCATGTAGGTAGTTTCCTATTTATAGAGTGGTCTCGAAGGGCTCTAGTAGTGATAGCGTTCCTTTTGACAAAATCTCCTATCTCTAGAGAGAGAGATTGAATAGAGAGATCTTGGCAGGGTGCCTGTTTGGCATGCAATGGTGTGCACGCGCTTGGTCAGACACTTCAACTTATGTTGGTCCTATCAATTGATTTGGGTACCTTGACGAGGTGCTAAGCGGCCTGTTTGGCCTATTTATTGGCCTCTTGAACTATAGGCTACCAACAAACTTTATTGCTGAGCAGTTGATGCGAATAGGATTGGAACAGTTTGCTAGAAGCATAGCTGTACTGGGTGTTTTAGGCTGTGGCAGCGCTGTAGTCGTTCAACCAGGACTGGCCGCAGATAAGGCCAGTCCTGGTAAGCCAGCGCTTTCTGATATCGGTTCTTCCGGTTCCTTTAGCACTTACTTACTCAGTCAGAATGCGCCCGCAAGCGAGACGGTTGATACTGACCTGGACTTAACGCCACCGCTGCCAGTGCCAGAGACCGTATTGCCAGAGCCTGCATCTGAGCCAGTCCCAGAGCCAGCACCAGAGCCACTCTCACCTGCCCAGACACCTAGCACTGACGAAGTACTGGTCAACGATATTCAGGTCGTTGGCGCAACGGCCTTTAAAGAGCGCGATTTTGATCCTATTCTTGCTAGCTACGAAGGGCGATCGCTAGGATTGCGCGAGCTGCGTCAAGCGGCGGATGCTATTACGCAGCTGTATCTAGAGTCGGGCTATATTACGTCGCGAGCGATTCTCAGTGAGCAGACGATTGTGGATGGCGTGGTGCAGATTCGGGTGGTGGAAGGCTCTTTAGAAGAGATTCAGATAGACGGAAGGCCTCGGCTGGCGAGCTATGTGCGCGATCGCATCAACCTCGCCAATCGCACACCGCTTAACCAGGTAGCTTTAGAATCACAGCTGCAACTGCTACGCGCTGACCCGCTGATTGAGCAAATTGAAGCGAGCCTGCGAGCGGGTACGGGCGAAGGGCAAAGTCTTTTGACTGTGCGGGTGTTGGAAGCCCCTGCCTTTTCGGGCCGGGCCGTGTTAGATACGAACTCACCGCCCAGTGTCGGTGTGGCCCGGATGGGGCTAGAGACAACGGTCAAAAATCCGCTCGGTATTGGTGATTCACTCTCGGTGTCGGCGTATCGGGCGACGACGGGCGGTTCAAACACCTACGCATTTACTTATGATTTACCGTTGAATGCCAGGAATGGGACGTTGCAGGCGCGGTATCTGCCCAGTTCGTTTGAGCTGATTGAACCGGAGCTAGCCGCTTTGGACGTGGAAGGATCATCTGATACGTATGAGCTAACCTACCGACAGCCATTGATTCGGCAGCCCAATGAAGCGCTGGCGCATTAGCTCGGCTGTCGGCCGCGGATGGGTGAAACGCTCGTCAGCGATGTGGTCATCGATTCGACGCGGACGAGTGTGGTGCAGTTTGGGCAGGACTATCTAAAACGCGATCGATCGGGGGCTTGGGGCGTGCGATCGCAGTTTAACCTCGGCACAGGCCTTTTCGACGCGACAGATAGGCCCGATGATCAAGCTGACGGTCAATTTTTCAGCTGGTCTGGCCAAGTGCAGCGCGCGCAGGTGCTCAGCCAAGACAATTTGTTATTGATGCAGGCAAGCTTACAGCTTTCTGCCGATAGCTTGCTCGGTGCGGATCAGTTTATTGTCGGTGGGCCTAGCTCAGTGCGTGGCTACAGTCAAAACGCTCGCTTTGGGGACAACGGTTTTCGCGCTTCGGTGGAAGATCGCGTTACGCTGCAACGCAATGAAAATGGTTCTCCTGCCTTGCAGGTTGTGCCGTTTGTGGATATGGCAGCGGTGTGGAACAAGGAAGAGAACACGAGCGATCAGACCTTTTTGCTCGGTACGGGCGCGGGGATAATTGTGAACTATGTGGAAGATGTAGAGGCTCGCTTTGATGTGGGTGTGCCGCTAGTAGAGCTGAATGAAGCGGGAGATAGCAATCAGGATGTGTTTATGTATTTCAGCTTGAATTACCGCTTTTGATAGGTCTGAGCCGATGATAGTGTCCTGAGCAACTCGACAGATGCTATAGACTGTAGGTAGAGCTATCTACAGCCATAAGACGATGACGGCGCAACCGCATATTGAGCAAAAGTATAAAGAATAATGGAAGGCAAGGCGGGCCGAGTACTAAGCTCAGTGCAAAATTTGGGAGCAGGAAGCTTGGGCTGATGTGAAGGCGGTGTCTACTCTGTTGCGAGAGCAGTTTGGGGCGACGAAGATAGTTGTTTTTGGCTCTCTGGTAAAAGAGCGCTTCGGAGAAGATTCCGATATTGATATTGCGGTTGAGGGGATGGCCTCGAAGGACTTTTTCAAGGCTTTAGTGGCAGTCGATGAGTGCAGTCGAAGAGAGATTGATTTGAAGCCAATGGAGGACTTGGATCCGTACTTTAAGAAATGGGTGCTGGAGACAGGCACAGTATTAGAGCCAGGCAGTACAGATGAAGCGTTATGATGCTGTTACTTTGCAGACGCTTGCGAATGACCTGGAGATGGAGCTAACAAAGCTTGCAAAATTAGAGAGAGTGATGGCCAAAAAACAAACCTTGTGTATCAGTGCAAAGCCAGCGCTAGATCTGGCCATGGCGGATAACAACATGGAAGAATAGAGAAAGTTGTGATCTTAATTTTGGCTGTCGTCTCTTAACCCAGACGGTTTAAGTCAGGCTGTTTAAGTCAGAATACGCCAGACGATGACGCCGATGCCGATAATAGAGCCGAAATAGGCGAGCGATCGCACCACTGCCACGCCAGCCATATACGCTGCGCCGTGCAGAACTCTACAGGCCAGAATTGCGATCGCCGCCCAGCCTGTTATCTCGTCTGCCTGCCCACTCACCTGCGCAATCAAAATCACCGCTGCAATCATCGCTAAATTGTCGTGATGATTACGTTGTGCCCGGTCAGCTCTGCCTACCCAGGGTGGCCCTGCTACTGATTCTTCTCGGTTACTCGCTGCCCAGGCTAGTCCAGCTTCAGAAACGCGAGCTAGCGCCGGAATGTGATTCAGGGGAATTGACCAGAGCGCAAGAGCAAGCAAGCAAACCAAATCAGTAGTCATAAGTAGTTTGAGAAAACGTAGGCGCAATTCCTTGTCATACTCTCAACAATTGTGTCTGAAGTAAATATTAGCGTGTGAATTGATACCTATTGCGGTAAAAATAGCTGAAAACGCCGAAAAAACGAGAAAAATAATCTAATTTCGTCGAAATACGGTTTTGTCGGTACAGAGCAACGTTGTTTGATTTGGGCACTATAGACTCGAACAGATCCGAACAGACCCGAATCAAACTTGGATAACGAAGTCATGAAACGACGCTCGTTTATAAAAAGCACTACAACAAGTGCAGCATTAGGCGCAGCTAGCGTACCGATGGTAGGGGCCTGTAGCCGCAATACGGCAACTGACCCTGTGCCGATTTCAGCTGCAGAAAAGCCAACGCTTCACTGGAAAATGGCGACCAGCTGGACTAAAAAACTAGATATTCTCTTCGGCTGTGCTGAACATATGTGTCGCCGTGTTAGAGAAATAACTGAAGGGCGATTTTCAATTACACCCTACGCGTCAGGTGAACTCGCGCCGGGGCTAAAAGTTTTAGATGCTGTCTCTGAGGGCAGTGCAGAGTGCGGGCATACCGCCAGCTATTACTACGTTGAAAGAAATCCGGCGCTGGCCTTTGGCACAACGCTGCCGTTTGGCCTGACGACCGCACAGCAAAACGCCTGGCTTTATTACGGGGGCGGGCTAGACGCTATGCACTCGCTGTACAAAGCGTTTGATGTGGTTAACTTCCCGGCAGGCAACACGGGCGTGCAGATGGGGGGCTGGTTTCTTAACCAGATAAATCGGCCTGCTGATTTGGTGGGCCTCAAAATGAGAATTCCGGGGTTAGGAGGCAAGGTTATGGAACGTCTGGGGGTAGACGTACAGGTGCTGGCTCCTGAAGAAATTGCACCAGCCTTGCTGGCGGGCACTATCGACGCTGCCGAGTGGAGTAATCCGTACGATGATGAAAAAGTGGGCATTACCAAAGCAGCACCGCACTACTACTATCCAGGCTGGTGGGAGCCGGGTACAACCTACGAGCTACAAATCAATTTGCAGCAGTGGGACTCATTGCCGCTAGCCTACCAAGAAGCGCTAAAAGCAGCGGCGGCGGAAGCCAACATCTTGATGCCCGCTGAGTTTAATGCCAAAAATGGCGCTGGGCTAAAACGGTTAAAGCAGCAGGGAACGCAGGTGCTGCCATTTAAGCGTGAACTGCTGATGGCGGCCTATGAGGAAACCATAAAACTGTACGAAGAACATGCAGAGCGCTCCGCAGATTTTCGTCAGATTTATACCCAGTGGAAAGACTTTAGAACGAAAGTTTACAGCTGGAACCGTACTAACGAGCTGAGCTTCGATCGCTTTGCTATGCAAGCGGCGGCTACCTAGTGGGCCTCAGCGGCTGTCTCTGACGCTGAGGGTTCTCTCTGACGCTTTTGGGGCTGTTGTTGCTATTGCCTGAACTCCCTGATTCGTGGAATGCCTTAAACCTGTTATTTACCTATGAAAAGACGTCATCTTCTCGCGCACTCTGCGACAGGCCTAGCTGGTATGAGCGGGCTTCACGCCTGTCGCTCTCAAGCTCAAGAGCCCTCTATTTCTTCACTCTCTAGCGCAGAACCAGTTGTTCAGTGGCAAATGGCAACCAGCTGGCCTAAGTCTTTGCAAATTCTGTTCGACACGGTTGATCTGTTTTGTCAGCAGATCAGTAGGATGACAGACGGCAACTTTGTGATTACGCCCTACCCTGCTGGAGAACTGGCTGGTGGCTTAGAGGTGCTCTCTGCTGTTCAAAATGGCACAGTTGCCTGTGGACATACGGCCAGTTACTACTATCTCAATCAGAGCAATGCGCTAGCGTTTGGGACGACGATTCCTTTTGGTCTGAACGCGGCTCAGCAGAATGCCTGGCTGTATTTTGGCGGTGGACTAGACGCTATGCAAGCGATCTATGCCGACGTGGGTGTTATTAACTTTCCAGGTGGCAATACGGGTACGCAGATGGGTGGCTGGTTTAAGCGAGAAGTGAATACAGTTAAAGACTTTCAGGGCCTACATATGCGCGTACCTGGGCTGGGCGGCAAAATTTTAGAGCGGCTGGGTGCAACGATTCACAGTCTCTCTGGCGACCAAATTTTTGTCGCGTTGGAGAACGGCACGATTGAAGCGGCCGAGTGGAAGAATCCTCATGCAGATGAAACGCTAGGTCTAAATAGCGTTGCGCCGTATTACTACTACCCCGGCTGGTGGGAACCTGGGACAAGCTACGAGTTTCAGATCAACTTAGATGAATGGACTAAGTTGCCTAAGCACTATCAGGAGATATTTCAAGCGGCGGCAGCTGATATTAATAACAGAATGCTGGCAAAGTTCAATGCCGTTAACGGTGATGTGCTAGGCCGGCTAGTGCTGGGTGGTACAAAGCTGTTGCCATTTTCTCAGGAGATTCTGCTAGCGAGCTATCAGGCTGCTTTTGATTTGTACGATGAGATTGCTAGTGAGGATAGTCAATTCGATCGAATTTATCAGACTTGGAAAGCGTTTCGTTCTGATGTTTATCAGTGGAATCAGGTGAATGAACTGAGCTTTGCAGATTTTGTGATGACTCAACCGAGTGCTGAATGAGCTATCAAAAATTCTATTTAGCCCCATCCAGGCGAAAGATCGGTCGCTTATTATCGTCAGCAGGCTTACTGAAATGGACGATGAAAGCGTTCAACCGTTTGCGCATTCGCCAAAAGCTGAATGTTGGTTTCGGGGTGATGGTGCTACTGACTTTTCTGGTGGTGGGTCGCAATGCGTGGGGAAGTCTTTTTGCTATTCGAACCATTCGGCAAACGGAGCAGGTGAGAGTGCCGACTGCACTGTCTTCGAGCCAGGCGCAGCAAGAGCTGCTGAGAATGTCTGCGCATATTCGAGGCTACTTGCTTACGGGTAATTCTGAATTTCGTAACAGCTATTATCTATCGCGACAAAAATTTGACCAAGAACTGGATACGATGATTGCGCTGCTCGATACTCATCCTGCGGCTGATGACAGATCGCAGCTGACTGAGCTGAAGATACTATATGAGCAGTGGCGACAGATTCCCGAAGAGCTCTTTGGCATAGGTGATCAGTCTTTAGAGAATCAGCCAGCGCTGAGGCTATTTAAGGATAAAGGAGAGCTGGCGCTGCTGACTATTCAGGCTGATTCACAGGCGCTGATTGATTTGCAAGCTGAGCGATCGCCGTCGAGTGACAGTGTTCGACTGCTAAGAGAGATGGCTGCGTTTCAAACCTCATCGGCCCTGATGGGCGCGTCGCTAAGAGCTTATTTAATCGTCCGCTCGCCTGATTTTCGCTTTGACTATACCGGGAAGCTGCGGATCGCCAATCAGCACTGGGCCAATGTAACCGCAGATCCGACGCAGTTAACAGATGAACAGCAACAGATAATAGCGGCGATCGCCCAGCAACGCCAGCAGTTTTCGACTCTCGTCCCCAGTCTGTTGGCAATTGCTGAAAGCGATCGCTTTCGAGAGGATCTATTTTTGTTTAATACAAAAGCAGAGCCCCTTGCAGGCGAGCTACTGGCTTTGCTAGATGAGATTGTAGTCATTCAGCAGCAGCGGCTAGAAAATGAGCTGGAGTCAAGCCGATCTGGGTTGATTAAGGCACAGTGGCAGACGCTGATCGGTAGCTTTTTAGCGTTGGGTACGGCGCTGGTATTGGCACTGTTACTGCGGCGTAAAATTGCCGATCCAATTGTGCGGCTGACGCGGGCAACTGCTCAGGTGATAGAAGGAAACTTGCAGGTGAAGACAGCCGTTGAGTCTGCCGATGAAGTCGGCGCACTGGCGCGAACGTTCAATCGGATGACAGATTCACTACAGGCGTCGCATCAAGATTTGGCCTGCTACAACGCGACGCTAGAAGCTCAAAAAACTGAGCTACAGTCTAAAAACATTCAGATTAGTCAGGCGCTAGATGCTCTGCAGATGGCCCAATTTCAGCTGGTTCAAACAGAGAAAATGTCCAGCCTGGGGCAGATGGTTGCGGGTATCGCTCATGAGATCAATAACCCAGTTAGCTTTATTCATGGCAATTTGCCCTGTCTTCAAAGCTACACAACAGATTTAATTCATCTGATTGAGCTGTATCAGCGCAGCTATCCCGATCCGAATGCCGAGATTATCAGTGAAACTGACTCGGCTGATTTGGACTTTATGGTTGAAGATATTCCGCGCATTTTTGGGTCAATGCAAACCGGTACACAGCGGATTCGCGATATTGTTTTATCGCTGCGTAATTTCTCTCGGCTAGATGAAGCCGATATGAAAGAAGCGACGGTCGTAGAAGGTCTAGAAAGTACGCTGTTGATATTACAAAATCGGCTGAGCGTACAGTCTTTTCGCTCGGCAATTGCTTTGGATAAACAGTATGAAGATTTGCCTGCTATTGAGTGCTATCCGGGCCAGCTTAATCAAGCTTTTCTCAATGTGTTAGCAAACGCAATTGATGCCATAGACAGTGCCAGCGCTCAGCACAAGGGTGACGGCTGGCAGCCCAAAATTACTCTTTCACTGACGCCTGTTCAAGGGCAGATTCAGGGTAGTCAAGCAGATGATAAGCAGATTGCGATCAGAATTTGTGACAATGGTGAAGGCATGGATTCTGAAGTGCGATCGCGCATTTTTGATCCCTTCTTTACCACAAAGACGGTGGGTGATGGGACTGGCATGGGCCTCTCTATCACACATAAGATTATTGTAGATCGTCACCAGGGAGACATTGGCTGTGTCTCTAAAAAAGGTGTGGGAACAACGATCTCAATTGTGCTGCCCTACCGCCAAAGCACCCTTGCCTAGCCGCGGCACTGCTGACTCCTGAGCGCAGTCTAAAAGTGTGGCTTTGTAACGCCTTACTCTGGTTTTTACGCTCGCAAGATAGGTTAGAAGAAATGGACCTAGACTACCATTTTGGTCTATCTTTTTGGCTTACTGCTATCGCCTGTTGTTTGATATGACTGATGCTGATTCTGCGAACTCAACGCCTGCCGATGATCTTTCGGGCTTAGGAGAGATATCAGAAGATATTGTGCGCTCTAGAGTTGAATGGTTGCAGGCACAGACGATTTTTCAGGAACTCTCGGAACAGTTTATTGATGCGATCGCGCGCCATCTAAAAGAAACCTCTTTTACCGCTAACCGTCGCTTAGTTCTAGAAGACAGTGGCCCGACTGCCCTCTATATTCTTCGAGCGGGTGAATTAGAGAGCTATCGCACCCGCAGAATCAGTGCAGCTAGCCCAACGGTACTAGACCCTGGGGCGGTTATTCACCTCCAGGCACTGCTGCTAGCAACCCCAGCACCTAAGACGATTATTTCTTTAACAGACTGTGTCCTGTGGCGTTTGGACGCCGAGTCCTTTAATCAGCTCACTGAGAACATTCCCGATTTTAAGTCGGCGGTTTCTAGGCTACTTTCTAGTGCTTTAGACGACGTGTCTGAGCGGCTCGCCTATGAACAAGAACGGCAGCAGGCGCTGCGGCCTTTTTTGGTGACTCGGGTAAAAAGAGGGGTTGTGGGTGGTAGCCGCTACGCCAATCGTTTAAGGCAAAACATCCGAGAGGTGACGCAGCAGGCGGCAGTTGAGAGAAGACGCCAGCCCGTTTTGATATTTGGTGAACCGGGCCTGAATAAAGACAATCTGGCTGCGCTGATTCATTTTGGCTCGGTCAATAAAACGCAGCCGATGATTCAGGTGAACTGCGAGAAATTGCGATCGCAAGATCTTTTCGGACGGGGGGAAAGTCAGCCCGGTTTGCTCGAATGGCTCGGTAAAGGAACGCTGCTGCTCAACAACGTGCAAGATCTAGATGACGACCTTAAGCCCCCTATTTTAGAGCTCATTCAAACCGGACACTACCGTCCTGTTCAGCGCTCAGGCGAAGCGCCTTTGGCTGTTCGCACCAGTCCTGCCTGGATAATGATGGTCGCTGAAAGGGCACTGCCCGAACTCTCGTCTGGCTTGTGTAAGGCCGTGGTGAAACAGATAAAGGCACCACCGCTACGAGTACGAAAAGCTGATATTGAAGCTCAAATTAATTACTTTTCTCAGTTGCTGTGCCGTCAAAGAGGCCTGTGCAAACGTCGGCTAGATCCAGCGGCCCTGCGTAGGCTGCAAAGCTATGATTTTCCAGGCAACCTGACTGAGCTTGAAAGCATGGTAGAGCGGGCCGTTAGCCAGTCGGACAATCGAGCGGTACTCACCGAAGAAGTCTTTTGGCCAGAAGAGAGCGAAAAGCGTCGCTTTCGGTTTAACTTGTTGCAAGGCTATCCCCAACTTCGACAGTTTGTGCTGAGTCCCTGGTGGCCAGATCGCATCAATTACGGCTTTACCCTGTGGTTTTATCCAATTGTCGTTGCCGTGCTGATGTGGGGACCGCAGACCCGCGACCAAAACTTTGCGCTCAATTTCTTTTGGGCCTGGTGGTGGCCGCTAATTTTATTGGGCTTTCCGGTTGTCGGTCGGCTGTGGTGTGCGGTTTGTCCGTTTATGATCTATGGCGAGATTGCCCAAAAGCTATCGCTAAAAGCTTGGCCTCGTCAGCTCCAGGGTTGGCCAAGAGCTTGGGCCGAGCGGTGGGGTGGCTGGCTGCTCTATGGTGGGTTTGCGCTGATTTTGCTGTGGGAAGAGCTGTGGAATTTGGAAAATACAGCATACTTATCGGGCTGGCTGCTGCTGATTATTACAGCGGGTGCGGTAATTTGTTCTGTTTTGTTCGAGCGGCGTTTTTGGTGCCGCTATCTGTGCCCGATTGGCGGCATGAACGGTTTGTTTGCCAAACTCTCTATTGTTGAACTACGCGCCCAGCAGGGAATTTGCTCGGCTTCTTGCAATACCTATCACTGCTACAAAGGCGGCCCTGCAGAAGGCGAAGGTCAGGAGACGATGGGCTGTCCGATCTATTCTCATCCGGCTCAGCTGACGGATAATCGTAACTGCGTGCTCTGTATGACCTGCTTAAAGGCCTGTCCGCACAAGTCGGTTGAACTCAATTTGCGTCCGCCCGGCATCGAGCTGTGGACGACTCATCGCAGTAGTGCCTATGAGGTCGCGCTATTGCTGCTGTTACTCGGCGCTGTTTTGTTGCATCGGTTGCCGCAGCTGAGCGTGATGGTGCTAGGCGATAGTGCGATTTTAGAAACGTTTATAGGTCATGCGATCGCCGCTACAATAGCGCTGTTTTTACCCAGTGCGATCGCCCTTGTGACAGACCGCATTCGAGTGACCTTTCAAGGCAAAGGCGCTACCCGCCGTTTTCTAGAGCTGGCCTATGGCTATTTGCCCCTATTGTTGTTTGCTAGCTTGGCCCACTATTTGCTGCTAGGACTATCAGAAGCCGGGCAGATTGTTCCAGTCTTTCTATCGACCTGGCACTTGCCAACTAGCTCAAGCGCCGCCAATGTAAGCTTCACTGCTCATCCTGCGGTCATGGCTTTCTTGCAGGCCATTTCTCTAATAGCTGGAGCTGGTTTGAGTCTGCTTTTGACTCAAAAAATTGGCCGACAGCCTTGGCGAAAATTGTTGCCTCAGCACAGCGTCATTATTGGGTTGGGCGTGCTTTTTTGGCAGTTGATTGTGTAGCTGAAGGGCCGAGTAGTTTAAAGTTGGCCGACTTGTCCATATCTCCGTAAACTCCGCAAGTATAGATCTTTTGTTAATACGATCCTTACGCTGTTTTATACGGTGGAACCTCCACGTTTGTGTATGATACGCTTCGGCCTAAGGTGACACCTACTATACATAACGGTTTCAATACAATGCCTGAATCGTCTGACCACAACGGTTAATAAAAGTGCTCTAGCGTACAGCCAGCCGTTAAAAAGGTGACAGCTGCTATTCAAGAGACTGGGTTACTCGATTAAACAATGGATTCAACGCAGTATCGAGCGAGCAACTTAATTGTTTTCGCCGATTTTTATAATATTATCTTTCCAAAAATAAAAGATGCTCGGCTGGTTACCAGTATTCTTGAACGTGCAGAAACCTGGACCTGCGGGCAGCCTTTTTTGACTTGTCTGATCTACCGATACGTACAGCAGTACTCCGCTCAGATTGTACGCGCAGAGGGCGCTGGCATCGTAGACGAGATCGTCCAGCAAAAAATCATCAAAAACTGGCAGCATAACGACGCGGCTAGTCATCTCAACGGTATTTATCAAGCGCTGCTGAGCTATCCGGCACAGGATATTTTGTTGATCTCTTATATGCAAATTTTGTGGCAGCAAACGGTACCTGCGGCCCTTTACCGTAGCAGCTTCGCTAAAGTCTATGACCCCACGATTCCAGCCCAAGCGGTTCTGCTCCGCTCGGGCCTAGTTACTTGCGTAGGCGGTCAGTTGCAAGTTGCTAACAACATTTATGCCGCTGTGTTTAGCTTGGCCTGGCTAGAGCAGCAAATTCCTGGCCTGACACGTGCAGTCAAGGTTGTAGAGTAGCTAGGAAATAGCTTGAAGCGCAGTTATGGAAACCTTGGACTCTCTGAACGCTGGTTTAGCGTCTGGCCGTTTGGCCGACTGTACCACCTTAAAGCTAGCTGATGATCTTGACGAGTTTCCAAAACAAATCTTGCAGCTAGCCGATTCGCTAACATTCTTAAACCTTTCAAATAACAGACTCAGACAGCTACCCCCTGAATTTAGTCAGTTGAAGAAACTGAGAATTGTCTTCTTCAACAACAATAATTTTGAAACCTTTCCGACTGTGCTAGCAGCCTGTCCGCAGCTGTCAATGGTGAGCTTTAAGGAGAATGCTATTGAGTCGCTTAGCCCTCAGGCGTTGTCGCCTACGCTGCGGTGGCTAATTCTAACCAATAATCAGCTGAGCGAGCTGCCTGCTACTATTGGTCAGCTGCCCAAACTGCAAAAGCTTATGCTGGCCGGTAACCGGCTTGAGACTGTGCCAGAAGCGCTGGCAAACTGCACTAATTTAGAGCTGATTCGTCTTTCTGCCAATCGGCTAAAAACGTTGCCCCGCTGGCTATTTCATATGCCTCGGCTGTCGTGGCTCGCCTATGCTGGCAATCCGTGCTGCCCTAGCGAACCTGCAAATAGCGCTCAGCAATCGCTGCCGACTATTGCCTCCCACGAGCTGCAACAGGGTGAAATTTTAGGCCAAGGCGCTTCTGGTGTTATTTACAAGGGGACGTGGTTATCGGACGCTTCTGAGCCTTCCAATCCTGAGCGTACAGCTCAACCTTCAGAGGTTGCTATCAAATTATTTAAAGGAGAGATTACTAGCGATGGGTCTCCGCTAGATGAAATGCAAGCCTGTATTGCAGCGGGCCGTCATCCCAATCTGGTCAATGTGTTGGGTCGCTATCACGAACCAGATAAGACGGGGCTAGTTTTTTCTTTTATTCCATCGACTTACAAGAATTTGGGCAATCCACCAAGCCTGGAAACCTGCACCCGCGATACCTATGACGTAGAGGTTTCTTTTAGCTTGAGCCGGCTTCTAAAGATTATTAAAGGGATGGCTTCTGTCGTTTCTCATCTACACAGCCGAGGGATTATGCATGGAGATTTGTATGCGCATAATATTTTGATTGATGAGACAGGCCATAGCATCTTGGGAGACTTTGGCGCGGCTTCTTTTTGCGATGTGGCAGCTGTTGGTTCAGCGCTAGAAAGACTAGAGGTAAGAGCGTTTGGCTGTTTGTTAGAAGATTTGCTGCTCCGGTGTTCGGCACCGCAGTCAAAAATACTGAATGCGCTCGCTGAGCTACAGGCGGCTTGTATGCAGACAGATTCAGAAAAGAGGCCTTTGTTTGAAGAGATTTGTCAGCAGCTGGCGGCACTATAGCTGTTTGCACTGATCACAGCTGTTTGCACTGATTACGCCGGCAATTCAATGGATCCGAGTAAACCATTCTAAAACCTCTGTAGCAAAACCTCTGTAGCAAAACCTCTGTAGTAAAGGCTTTTGAAAGACACTGGCGCTTATTTGATTGCTGGATTCATAGCTCGTGTCGGCAAAGTTACTACAAATTGAGTGCCTTGTCCCTCTTGAGAGAAGCAGCTTATCGTGCCTTTATGACTATCTACGATGATCTGGTGGCAAATGGCAAGCCCTAGTCCAGTGCCTCTGCCGACTGCCTTGGTGGTAAAGAAGGGGTCGAAAATTTTGGATTGTATACCGTTGGGTATGCCGTGGCCGTTGTCTGCTATCTCAATTGTTAGTGTGGTTTCGCTGACGTGTGTATGAATGGAAATGGTCGGCGCACGATGAGTTTCTAGTGCATCAATCGCGTTATTAAGCAGGTGAACAAAGACCTGATTGAGCTGGTTAGCATGACATTTAATTAACCCACAGTCTTCGTAATGGCGATGGAGTGTAATTTCTGGGCGATTAGCGCTTTTAGTGAAGCGTGATCGCACCACCATAATGGCGCTATCGATGCCCTGGTGAATATCGACTGCTTTGATGCCTGATTCATCTAAGCGTGAGAAGACGCGCAGCGATTTAACGATCTCTTTAATACGATGAGTGCCCGCCTGCATAGATTTGAGCATGGGTGGAATATCTTTGACCAAAAAGTTTAAGTCAATTTCTTCTATAACAGTTTGTAGCGCTGGGCGAAACGGTTGAGCGATTGCTTCTGGCAGCTGGTCGTAGATTTTTTGGAAGTGCTGCACTAGCGACATCAAGTCGTTAAATGCGCTAGCCGTGTGAGACAAGTTGCCGTGAATGAAATTAACTGGATTGTTGATTTCGTGAGCGATACCTGCAACCGTTTGCCCTAGGCTCGCCATTTTTTCGCCGTGGACAAGCTGTGCCTGGGTTTGTTTAAGCTGTATAAGCGTATTTTCTAGTACGCATGTTTGGGCTTGGGCGGCTTCGTGCGATCGCTTCAAATCTTGTTCGATCTGTTTTCTCTGTGTCACCTCTCGAAAGACAGCGACTGCTCCAGTCACACAGCTATCAGCTGTAACTGGTCTGGCGTTGACACTGAGCCATCGGTCGCAGTCATTATGCTGGTTCACCAGCTTCATTTCTGTGGCGTCAACCTGTTCGCCTGACAGCGCTCTTGCCAGCGGCGATTGCTCGATTCTACAAAGTGTTTCCCCATCGGTGTCAAAGACTAAATGAGACTGCGACCATGTCTGAAAAGAGATGTCTGGAGACTCCTCTCCTAACAGCTGCTTGGCGGCAGGGTTAATAAACAAAGCTTGACTATCCGCGTCTACCACAATGACAGCATCGCCCATACTATCTAGGATACTTTGCAGCGTCTGTAGCGCTTCTTGAGCATGTTCTAGCTGCTGCGCTTTCTTTTCTAAATCATTGAGTGTACTCTGAAGCCGCTGCTCTTGCTCTGTGGCCGTCTCTTCATAGAGCTGGAGTAGTTCTTCTAAGGTTGATACCTGTTCTTTTAGCGCAGTGACCTCTGCTTCTAGGCGCTTGCTGACGTTTGCCTGGCTGCTTGAAGTCTCTCTAGGTAGGGCAGTTTTTGTCATTGTTTTTTTATCGTTTTTTTATAGTGAAAGAAGCGAAGAAACTAGCGAAAAACCCTGTACAGACGCGATAGTGAAAGGTTCGATTAGTGCTTAATAACAAAGGATGAGCCAAGGATTTAGACAGACTGTAGAGTGCAACACACATCCTTATTTAAGAACGGTACCATTGCCATTTTGATGTTGAGTGGCAGCGTTTTTAGCAGGCAGGCTGTTTCTGGCGGAATAGAAGCCTTAGAGAATAGAATGACTGCGAATAAGTCGCCTGATGAAAGCATTCCACCGAAGCCGACAACAGATCGGATGCCATAGGGCACCACAAAGCTTTCTTGGGCCGGAATATACTCACTTTTTGCTGCTTCTGGAATATAAAAAACGTTGCAGGTTTTGCGTTCTAGCGCCATGAGTAAATCCGGATCGGGGGTCAAAACGCTACTAATATCTAGCCCAAAGCTTTGAATCAGCTGCGAGATCATTGGAATTTGGCTGACGGCTCGTTCGCTGGCAAGCGGAATTGCCTGGTGCCCCTGAGACGCGGTGCGATCGCACCATTCTTCCCGAGTCCCTGTTGTTCCTAGCAGCGTCAGGCACTTGACGCTACTTGTTAGCGAAGCGTCTTGCTGTGAGATTGCTTTGTCTGCCTGCCTTTGTAAGGCTGTGGGTAAGTCTTCGTAAGCACAGGTCTTGAACAGTCTAGCTAGCGCGCAGGCTGGTTCATCCGTTTCAGGATCGATAAAATGCTCGTACAGATACTGCACGCACAGCTGTGAAACCTGCTCTAAGCTGTCAGTGTCTTTATTAAGTTTGCGTAGATAAGCGCCTATGGCAGTAACGTCTTGCAGAGTCAGTTGCGTCAGGTCGTACATTTATAGAAAACCTTAATTTATAGTCAGATCATGCCCGACTCAAAAAGCGGTTAAACAAAGACCTGTTCTGCTAGCTCCTGTCTCTTTTGTTGCGTTGCCCAATACATCAAAACAGTGTCTATAAAAGCACTGTCTATAAGACGAAAATCAGGTCGAAGGTAAGACACAGGCTGATTTGCAACAGCAGACACAAAACGCTATCGCAGAATTGACTACAGTTGGAGGTGATTAGCTTTACAGCAGACGCATTATGAGTGGACTCGGCGGACTTAACAAATCTCCCAATGGTGTTGTCCTGGGCATGGTGCAGCTACAGCTTCCCAATGTAGTCACGCCAGAAGATCTGGCAGTGCAGACTCAGACTATCTGCACTATGGTTGCCAAAGCCCGCCGCAATATGCCCAGCATGGACCTGGTTGTTTTTCCGGAGTATTCTCTGCACGGGCTGTCTATGGACACAAATCCTAATATCATGTGTCGCCTAGATGGCCCAGAAGTCAGCGCTTTTCGTCAGGCTTGCGTCAGCAATAAAATCTGGGGCTGTTTTTCTCTGATGGAATACAACCCTGACGGCAATCCTTACAACAGCGGCATTATCATTGATGCCCAGGGCACGATCAAACTTTACTATCGCAAGCTTCATCCGTGGGTCCCGGTAGAACCTTGGGAGCCTGGTAATATTGGCATTCCGGTCTGTGACGGTCCTAATGGCAGTAAAATCGCACTGATTATCTGTCACGATGGCATGTTTCCAGAAATGGCTAGGGAGTGCGCCTACAAAGGGGCCGATATTATGCTGCGCACCGCTGGCTACACCGCACCTATTCGCCACAGCTGGCAAATTACCAATCAGACCAATGCCTTTTGCAACCTGATGGTGACTGCTTCTGTCTGTATGTGCGGTACGGACGGCACCTTCGATTCTATGGGTGAAGGCATGATTGTGAACTTTGACGGCGAGCCCTTAGTCATGGGCTCTCACCGTCCCAATGAGATTATCACTGCCGAAGTTCGTCCCGATTTGGTCCGTGAAGCTCGCAAGCACTGGGGTGTGGAGAACAATATTTACCAGTTTGGGCATAGAGGCTATACCGCTGTTAAAGGCGGTGCGCAAGACTGTCCGTACACCTATATGAAAGATATGGTTGACGGCAACTATCGTCTTCCTTGGGAGGAGGATGTAATTCATACTGACGGGACGTCCTGTGGATTTGCTGCGCCAAGCCGTGAGTACAAAGGCGAGGAGCTGCCGTCATCGGTTGGCTATCAATCCGCGAAGCCAGCGGATTGATAGCATGAGATATAAGCTGAGAAGATACAGGCTGAGGAATTATCTAATATGGGTCGTACTGTAAAAGCAGATCCTTATCCCTATCCATACAACGGTGATTTACGTCCTGAGAATACGGTGCTGCTGATTATTGATATGCAGACCGATTTTTGTGGCAAAGGCGGCTATGTCGATAAGATGGGCTATGATCTGACGCTGACGAGAGCGCCGATTGAGCCTTTGCAGGCGCTGTTGAAAGTGATGCGGATCCAGGGCTTTCATATTATGCATACGCGTGAAGGGCATCGCAGCGATCTGTCGGATTTGCCGGAGAATAAGCAGTGGCGATCGCGTCAAATCGGTGCAGGTATCGGTGACCCAGGACCTTGCGGTCGCATTCTGGTGCGCGGTGAAGCTGGCTGGGAGATTATCCCTGAGCTAGCCCCACTGCCGGGCGAAACGATTATCGATAAGCCTGGTAAAGGGGCGTTTTTTGCGACTGACCTGGATTTGCTTCTGCGGCGTAAGGGTATTCAAAACATCATTCTCACTGGCATTACGACAGATGTCTGCGTTCATACGACGATGCGTGAAGCTAACGATCGCGGCTATGAATGTCTGGTGCTCTCTGACTGCACTGGCGCAACAGATTACGGTAACTATCAGGCGGCGCTGAAAATGATCACTATGCAGGGCGGCGTGTTTGGGGCTGTTGCAACCTCCTCGGACTTGCTAGAAACCTTATAGAAATCTTGTAGTACTGCCCAGATAGTTTCCTGCCGCCAGTGCGCTAAAGCGCGTCTGCCAGCAGTTCACAAACTTGCTGAGCCGTTGAGGGGGCTAGTAATACGCCGTTGCGATAGTGCCCGGTTGCTAACGTCACGTTTTGTAGCTCTCCTAATGGCTGAATAACAGGGGCTGGCTGCCCGACAGGGCGCGGTCGCAGGCCGCGCCAAGTGCGAATAATTTTGGCTTCTCCAATGGCCGGGCAAAACTGCGCTGCGCCTTTTTGTAAGTTCTCTAGTCCTTTTGCTTCCGCCCGTAGGGGAATGTTTCCTGTTGGAAACTCTACGGTTGCTCCTAGCCAATAGCGTCCATCGCCCAGCGGTACAAACTGGATGTCGTCACCGTTGATAACTGGCTGAAATGTGCGATCGCCTAACACCTCTGGCATTTGAATTTCCATCGCTTGACCCAGCACAGGCATCAATTCTAACGGCTGACTAACTGTCTGCGTGAGCTGCGCTGAACCTAGCCCCGCCGATAAAATTACCCAGTCAGCGTCTATCTCTCTTTTAAGGTTTGCCTGGTTGATCTGTACGTTGACGCATCGTTTGCCTTTTGTATTTAGCTGAGTGACTTCTGTATCCCAACAGAAAGAAACCCCTCGCGCTTCGGCCGCTGCTACTAGTGCCCGCGTTAGCGCTGACGGGTGTACCTGAGCGTCCGCAGGAGAGTGAATCGCCGCCTTCACCGAGCGACTAACTCCTGATTCTGTTGTACTCTCTAGGGCAATATGGGGACAGCGGGCTTTCAACTCGGCTGGCGACCAAATCTCTAACGGCCAGCCTTGCGCGTGTCTTTTCTCCTTTAGGGTTTGCCACTTCAACAGCTTTTTCTCTTCAAAGCATAGGCTTGCAATGCCCTGTGAGTTGAAGGGAACGGTATACCCTTGCTGGTCTAGTTCTGATATGAGCGAGCGATAGCGCCGAACGCTGGCCTCTCGAAGCCGCCAGGTGCGCCCTTTAACTTTGTGGTTAATAATTCCCATCAGCACGCCTAGTGCTGCGCCTGTAGATCCCTGAGCTGGCTGCTGTTTATCTAAAACACAAATATCAGCATGCGTTCTTGCGCTCAGTTCGTAGGCAATGAGCGCGCCAACAATGCCACAACCAACAACAATAATCTTAGGGTTCATTTTTAGGGTTTGCGGGCAGGCAAGTTCGAAGCAGAACAGAAAAAAGAACAGAGAACGACATAGCATTCTCTGCTCTTTGGGTGACGGTATAGTGTCATAGACAGCTAGCAGGTTATAGACGATTAGTCATCACCAATAATGCCATCTAGCGCATCAAATTCGGCGTCGACCGCTTCGTTAACGTTGCCGCCTTCATCGATCATCACAGGTGTACGTACCATGTCTTCGGGCTCAGCGCGAATGGCCTGCGGCTCGGGTATGGTTGTGGTCATTTCATACACGTTAGAGGTCTCTGCTGCCTTTTCAATTGCCTGTTGACGAGCGCCTTCAGGAACAATGCTCAGCAGTGCTTCAAAGTCACCGACCAGCTCACGGTACTGTGTCGCTGCTTCGCCGTAGTTACGATCTTGAGAGGCTTCATCCAAGTTTTGCAGGTGACCTAGAATCTCTTCGGAAAGTGCCTTTGCCTTTGGCTGGTCAACGGGCAACAGCTGATTAGAGAGGCGCAGTAGCTCAGCGCGCAGCTGACCCAGTGGACCGTGGGTGAAGTTATCGACGTTTACCCAGTTGTCTTTTTCGATGTAATTGAGCAACTCGGGAAAGCGATTGCGCGATGCTTCCAATCGGCTAACGTAGTTGGTGAGCTGGGCAATTTTTTCCGGTGTGTAAGTGGGCGCTTCTGCCTGGGGGCCACCGCCGCAGCTCACTAAAAAGGTAGCGATCGCAGCGAGCAGAACACCCACAACTGCTTTATATCGTCTCATAAGTTAGAAACCTCGGTCTCAATTTTTATCGTGTGGGTCTCTTCGCCGCTTGCATCGCTAACGAGCCGCATCGTTAACCGCTGAAACCCTTATCTGCCAAGGGCAAAGAGACACGCAATCGTATGGACGCATCCGTACAATTGCTATAAGTGCGCTTTATAGTGTAAATCAGAGAGAGCGCATCTCAAACGCTCCTAAGGAGTGAGGTCACAGGAATTCAGCCGGAACAGTGCTTTATGTTTGGTGAGTTATGTCCGGTGCATGATGTCTGGTGCGCCATATCCGGTGCGTTATATCTGACACTACGTTTTGAGCAGAGAGGTTTGGTTTAGCGGTCGCCACAGTGCGTCGGCCATACGGCATACGTCACGCATAGCCTGGCCGTCATGCACGCGCAAAATGTCTGCACCATGAGCGATCGCACACCCACAGGTCGCCGCGGTTCCCCACACTCTGTCTTTGGCCTCAGGCCGGTCCAAAATTTTGCCAATAAAGCTCTTGCGCGATGTTCCCACCAAAATAGGGCAGCCCATCCGCTTCAGCTTTTCCAACTCTTGCAAAATGGTAATGTTTTGCTCAACGGTTTTGGCAAAGCCAATGCCCGGGTCGATGACAATTTTTTTCGGGTCGATGCCAGCGGCGACTGCTTTGTCGGCTTGCGCAGCCAAAAAGCTAAGAATTTCACCCATCAAATCGTCGTAGTCGGTCAGCTGCTGCATAGTTTCGGGCGTGCCGCGCAGGTGCATCAGCATAATCGGCGCGTTGAAGCGGCTAACGACGTTAAAAATGTCTGGCTCGTAGGTGCCGCCTGAAATGTCGTTGATAATGTCGGCTCCGGCTTCTAAGGCCGTCTGGGCCACTTCAGCGCGGGTCGTATCGACCGAGATAGGAATATTTTTGAGTCTGTCGTTTTTAGCGCTGCGAATGGCTTTGATGATAGGAATGACGCGATCGCACTCTTCTGTCAGCGTGGTCGGTTTTGATCCTGGGCGGCTCGACTGACCACCGATGTCGAGCAGGTCCATCTCGGCGTCTACCAGCTTTTGTGCTTGTGCGATCGCTGTATCAACGGTGTTAAATTCGCCTCCATCACTAAAGCTGTCTGGCGTGACATTAAGGACGCCCATTAGATAAGTGCGATCGCCCCAAACAAACTCGCTGTCCCGAATTTTCCACATTTGCTCAGATTTAACTGCGCTTTGGGCTTCGGTAATAAATAACCGAGCAAGCCGGTCATAGGTGCCGGGGCCAAGGTATTCGGGGTGCGATCGCCCCCGGCCAAATACCCATACAGGCCGCCCGTCTTCTAAAATACGAATATCCTTAAACCAGCTTTTGAGCGACGACTTCATCGAATTTGCTTTCTCTAGCGCCTCTGTCCACCGCTCAAACGTCTCCTCGTATCCAGGCGTAACTACCTTGAATGCCACCGTCAAACCTCGCTCCGCTACAGCCGATACTGCTTCAGTACATACTGCTTCTACAGCAGAATTTATTTATACACCACCCGCCGCTGCTAAAACTGCAAAGCGCATTCTAGTGAAGCCCAACTTGGGCTATCCTGTTGGCCCTCCTGTCACCGTCAGCATGGACGTTTTGGGTAAAGTACTCACCGGTCTACGTGCTATCAATCCCTCCGCCGAAATCCTGATCGTTGAAGGCGTGTGTTCCAATGAGCCGCTAGCCGATATTGCAATCAAGAATGGATTGACCCCTTTGCTCACAGACGGTGTTCAATTGTTGAACGCTGACGAATTGGACTGCATCGAATATTCTAACCAGTCGCCTGAACCCGTTCGCTTTCAAACAATGTGGGCTCCCAGGATTTTACAAGAAGTAGACTGTCGAATTTCTGTCAGTGCCTTTAAGAAAACAACGCTAAAAGGGAGAGATTTAATTTCTGCTTCTCTGAAAAATCTCTACGGCCTTTTTCCCCGGGCCAAATACAGAGCTCGCAGCCCGCATTCGCGAGGTCAACTACATCGCCCTTCTGTACCGCTGCTTTTACAAGATGTTTACTTCTCAATCGGGCATTTGTTCGATGGAGGCGTTGTAGACTGTGACCTGAAGTTTGTTAGTCACGACTATAAGCCTGATAAGGGCGATAGCTTTGACGTTGGGCGGGTGATATGGGGCAATGACTTACTGGCCGTCGATCAAAAGGCCTGTGAAGTTGGCGAGGAAGCAGAGGCTATGTATCTTGCTCCTATTCTTCAGCTTCGAACTCGGAAGTAATTTGGAAGCGCTGTTTGGCGATGTTTAAAGCTTCTGCGAATATCTGCGCTTATCCAGATTCGTGTGATGGTAGCCAGTATGGTGTTTAAGAAAGAGTAAAGAACGAATTAAGTTAGATTAAGTCCAGATTAAAACGGATGCTTCTAAATGATAGGCAGCATTTACGTCAATACGTCGTAGAGGCTGCCTAGCGTGAGTTCGCTACTGCTTTTCACTACTTAACTGGTGTCATGCAGAGGCTATGAATAAGGCTACAACAAGAGATAGGGTAAAAAGAGATAGGGCAAAATCTTCTACAAAACCGCTGATTCAAGATCTCCGTCAGCTTTTTGGATATATGAGTCGCCGCCGTCAGCGACAGCTTGCCCTGCTACTGGTCTTGATGATTGTTGCCTCCTTCAGTGAGGTCGTAAGCTTAGGCACTGTTGTGCCCTTTTTAGCTGCGCTTAGCAATGCCGAAAAAATACTACAAGAGCAACAGCTGAGCTTTTTACTACAGATTTTCAGCATTGAGACAACCTCTGGGCTAGTGACCCTGCTGGCGCTGACTTTTATCTCCGCCGTTGTGCTCGCAAACGGACTGCGCATCTTAGCCATAAACGTGCAAACGCGCATCGCCGCTAACATTTCTAGCGATATTAGCTGTCAGCTATACAACACAACGCTGCTACAGCCTTATAGCTTTCACGTGAATAGCAACAGTAGCGACCTCATCAACACCGTCACTGGAGATGCTAAGGCACTGACTAACAGCGTTTTGATGCCTTTTCTAGAGCTGACTACTAATAGCTTTGTTTCGCTAGCACTGATTGTTGGTCTATTTTTAATCGATGCCAAAATAGCCCTCACTGCCACCGTAGTATTAGGCAGTGCCTATGTTTGTATCTATCGCCTGCGTAGCAGCCTGCTTGTGCGCAACAGTAAGGTAATGGCCTACAACCGTCAGCAGCAGATCATGACAGTACAAGAGGGGCTAGGTGGCATCCGAGACGTGTTAATCGGCGGTAGTCAAACGTTCTTTCAATCGGCTTATCAAAGAGCAGACCGTCCCTATCAAAATGCTTTAGCGTCTAATCGAGTCATCGGTATGACCCCTCGCTATATTGTTGAGGCGATCGCTATGGCTCTGATTGGCCTATTGGCGCTGAGCTTAGGGCGAAATGGAGATTTCAGCCAGGCGGTGCCTATTTTAGGGGGGTTAGCCTTGGGTGCTAATCGGCTGTTGCCTGCCATTCAGCAATCTTTTTCTGCCATCGTAAAAATTCAAGGTGCCCGCGCTTCCTTACAGCGAATATTAACGGGTTTAGGCCGCCCTGTTGATTCTATGCAAACCTACATTCCAGTGGCTGGCCTGCCGCTGAAAAATAAGCTGACCTTCGAGAATGTAGGCTTTCGTTACAGCGACGATACAAACTGGGTGCTAAAAGACTTTAACTTAGAAATTCAGCCGCGGACAAAAGTTGGGTTTGTAGGAACGACTGGAAGTGGGAAAAGTACTGCGGCAGACTTGTTGTTAGGGCTGCTAAAACCACAGCAGGGAAGAATTTGTGTAGACGGTCAGCCGTTAGAAGGTGAACGACTTCGACAGTGGCAAAAGAGCATTGCCCACGTTCCGCAGCACATTTTTTTGACTGACGCCACGATCGCCGAGAATATTGCATTCGGCGTTCCTAAAGAGGAGATTGTGTCAGACAGACTGTATACTGCTGCTCGCCTTGCTCAAATTGATGCCTTCATTCGCGGCCTTCCGGCTCAGTACGAAACCTATGTAGGCGAGCGAGGCGTACGGCTCTCAGGTGGTCAGATGCAGCGAATCGGAATTGCCAGAGCGCTCTATCAGCAGGCATCAGTCATTGTATTTGATGAGGCGACTAGCGCCCTAGACAACAACACTGAAAAAGAGGTTATGGCCGCTATCAATGGCCTAAGTCGACAGTTTACGATTGTAATGATTGCTCATCGTCTGAGTACGGTCGAGGAGTGCGACCAAATCTTTGAGCTTCATCAGGGGAAAGTCGTACGCACTGGCACGTTTAAAGACCTAAAGCTGTTATCTCCTAGGTCGAAGGGAATAAGCTCATAAAGACTCGTGGTGGAAGTCAATATCCCGGCTTCGATATCTTTGGTGTTCAAAATACTTTGGCTTTAAGCTACTGCCGCTAAGTCCTGACTAAATGATTCAATTAGCCGTAATCGTAAGTGGTCCATCTGTTCAATGTACTGCTTGGTTTGCGGGTAGGTGTCTAAATTTTGGAAGTACCACTGTGCAAAGTAGTCGACTTTCAATATATTCAGCTGGCGCAAGTGTTCAATGATTTTGGTATGGCTTGCTGTGTAGTTGCCCACTTCCACTTGAGTCGCATAGCCCTGAACTTCTAACGAAAGCAGTTCAATAACGCCCAGAATAGAAAAGGGTTTTTCTTCTTCCCAAGATGCGAGCTTTAATCTTTCCAGCTTTGTAGCCTGATAAAGCAAATCCAACTGCTCGGACAGCCAACCGATGTAATAGCAGTCAATATCAACTGGCTTTAAACTATTAGGCATTTCTCTTGTACTACTCATTGTTCACAGATTTTCCCCGTAGGTAATTATTTTTCCATTACGCTCCATTAAGAACTCCGCTCCTTTGTTCCATCTATCCGCGCCGTCTGGTAGCCGTTTCTTACGAGCCCCTTTTTTGTTGAAGTTCTTTGCCTTTCTAAGATATCGAAGATATTGCTCTGCAAACCCATGTTTCCTTGCGTGCTTGACGATGCTAGTGGCTATAGATGGATACGTTGCTTGGTCCCAATCGCACATTAATTTTCTAATCTCAGCGATTTCTATTTCCGAGCGTTCGTTAAAAAGAATAGCTTCATAGGGATCTGGTACCTGTTGCTGAGTCATCAAACGATTGGAACTGCTTAATCTATCGAAAGTAGCTATGATCTAGCAATGATAGACAACCTGTATAAGTAATCTGCCAGATGCTCGAACTCCATACTCACACTACCCGCTCCGATGGCAGCCTTACGCCTACAGAGCTAGTCAAATTCGCTGTAGCTCAGGGTGTAAAAGCGCTGGCAATTACCGACCATGATACGATGGCCGCCTGGGAAGAGGCAACGGAGGCCGCTAAGCCCTACGATTTAGAAATTATTCCAGGCCTAGAGCTCAGTACGGTCTATAACGGCCGTTCTATGCACATTTTGGGGTTTTATCCAGATACCGAGAAGCTTCAGGGTCCGCTTCAAGAACGGGTGGATGGTCGTCATCGCCGAGCGCAGAAGATGGCTGACAAACTCGCTGAATTGGGCTACCCGATAGAGCTGCCGAACCTAGCACCTTCTATGGCACCAGGTCGACCCCATATCGCTAGTGCCCTAAAGCACGCAGGCCATGTTAACTCTCACAATGAAGCGTTCGATCGGTTTCTAAAAGATGACGGTCCTGCCTATGTCCCTTATGAGAAGTTCACGGCTCAGCAAGGAATCGAGCTGCTGCTGAACTGTGGCGCGGTGCCTGTCTGGGCACATCCCTATATCTTCCGAGGCGGCACTGTAGAGACCATATTGCCAGTGCTAGTAGATGCCGGTTTGATGGGAATAGAGGTTTATCACCCGACTCACAGTGTGAGCCAGGTCAGAAAGCTAGAAGAGTACTGTGAACGCTACGGTTTGTTGATGACCGGTGGTAGTGATTACCACGGTCCGAAAAAAGAGAAAAATCCAGACTTTAAGGATCTCAATGCCTTGGGGCTGCCTTTGAGCTTGCTGCCTCCTCTCAAAAAAGCAGCTTACACTCTCAAATAGAATGCTTTTGTCATAGATTTTGCTCTCTGCACTCTACTGACGCCTTTTTATACTGCTTACTTCCGCAGCTTAACCTAGCCCATTGGTTAGAACGCTCGGGCATATTAATAATGCTCCAATAGATGCTTGGCCAGTCGCCGCAAGGCTCTCAGCTTGCAGCCGTTAGCCCGGTGGTTTTGACTTTGTGATTACTTTTCCTTCTTCTGTTCGATCTTCGGTGCAGCTGCTGCCTAAAAGGCTACTTACAGCAAAGCCCGGACGTGGCATGTTAATTGCGATCGATGCAGGCGTTGAGCATGGTGATGCGCTGGCTGCAGGGGCGATTAAAGGGTCTAAGCTGATTATGCTAGATGCTCGAAAAGATAGCATTGAACAGATCACCGAGGCCGTTCACCGGACGGCTGCGACCAGTGTACATATTGTTACCCATGGTTCCTCAGGGTGCTTGCACTTTAGTAGTGGCGACCTAACGATTGATAATCTTCACCTGTATGCAGCTCAAATTGAGTCATGGTTTTGCTATCAGCCGTTTCGTCCTCGTTCAACGATTAAGGTGCAGCCTCACGAAAATTTCCTATCTCTATACGCCTGTAATTTGGCGAAAGATGAAGTCGGCCGGACTTTTATTGAGAACCTACATCATCTGGTAGGTGTGAGTGTACATGCGGCGCGAGGAAAGGTGGGGAGTAAGGTTCAAGGCGGAAGCTGGCGATTGGATGTTGCGTATCCTTTTCCTCACAAGGCTAAGTTTCCGTTTACCAATGACCTGCTGGAAACGTACGACGCTGTTATCTAAAACAAAAATAATCGGATATACCAAAGAAGCTCAGGAAATATTCCTGAGCTTCTTTGGTAGGACTTACTGGCTAATAGCGACTATCACCTTCTCGTCGGCGACTCTTCGCTAGGTAACTAGCTAGCTAGCGGCTAGATAGCCATTAATAGTGGCCTTACGGCGACGCAGGTGCTTCAGTGCCTGCTGCTCTAGCTGACGAACGCGCTCACGGCTAATACCCATACGCTGACCGACTTTTGCCAGAGAGAGTGGGTTGCCATCAGCTAGACCAAAGCGCAGATTGATGACCTCCTGTTGCTGAGTAGTGAGTTCTAGCAGCATCCGTCGCAAGTCTTGCTGCAAAGACTTTTGTACGGTGTAGTCTTCAGGAGACGCACCGTCGTCTTCTAGCAGGTCTTGCAGTTCAGTGTCCTGGTTATCACCGATGCGCACATCTAAAGAGATGGGCTGACGGGCAATTGACAGGTATTCTCGAACCTGACGAGGCTCTAGCTCTAGCTCTTCGCCGATTTCAATCGCATTGGGGCTACGGCCTAGCTTTTGAGAAAGCTCGCGCTGAACGCGCTTAATTTTGTTGAGCTTTTCAGTGATGTGGATAGGCAAGCGAATGGTGCGAGCCTGCTGTGCGATCGCCCGAGTAATTGCCTGACGAATCCACCAGTAGGCATAGGTAGAAAACTTGTAACCCTTCATAGGATCAAACTTTTCAACGCCCCGCTCCAGACCAAGCGTCCCTTCTTGAATCAGGTCCAGAAACTCCAGATTGCGTTTCTGATACTTTTTAGCAACCGCTACGACCAGGCGCAGGTTTGCCTCAATCATTTTGTGCTTGGAGCGCTGACCGCGTCGTACGTGATTTTTAAGTTCAGCTTCGCTCAGACCAGCGGCTTCAGCCCATTCTGCATCAGATACTTCAGCAGTTCCTTCTGCCACCATCTCTTCGGGCAGCTTAGCGATAAGCTCTTCTTTGATGGCTAATAGCGCCATGAGCTTTTGAACTTGCTTACCGAGTACAATCTCATCTTCGTGACTGAGCAGTGGCACCCGGCCAATCTCATGAAGATAAGCGCGGACGGCATCTGTCGTGTACAGCGGCTTGGCTTTACGCTGCGCTTTTTTCTTAGTTGCTTTTTTAGTCGCCGTTTTCTTAGCTGCTGATTTCTTTTTTGCAGTTTTCGCAGTCGCTGCTTTTGGATCTGCGGTTTTCACACTGTTCTCCTGTGCGCTTGGTTCTACTGATTTCTTTTTAGCGGTTGCTTTCACGTTGTTTGCCTTCCTAGCCGTCATCTTCTTTTTGCTGCGTCCTGCTGCTTTCTTTTCAACTGCTTCACTGGCTACTGAGTTGTCAACCTTACCGGTGGCTGCTTCAGCAACGAATGCCGCGTCTAGCGCGGTTTTTGCTGTGCGGGATTCAGATTGAGCCATGGATTGGGGGCCTCCGCCAAAAAATCTTTCAAAAAGCAGGCATAAGTGGACTGAGCGTGGACTAAGGAGTGATTGAACCCTGAAAACTCGGAATCATTATGAGTTTATGATAGCGTAAAGTCTGGAACAAGTAGACCACTTGATAGATTGGATTAGAAAATTAGATGCAACAGAACTATTAAGTGGGTTTTCAATAGAGTGCTATAACAAGTTTAACAACAGCATTTTAGAGCAGCCTAAACCTTGGATGAGAGCAGCCTGAGAAGTTGATTTGATGCCCTGTCAGAACGCTTTGTCAGAACTCTTTTTCCTCTCCTATATAGTGACAAAGCGTCGGTATATATTCAGTAGTGTTTTTACATCGTGATGACCGTACATCTACGCTCTTTTGCACCTTTTCATCATCTCTGTACGCAGATGTAATGTATATGTGTGGGCGGATGTGACCCAATCTAGTTCCAGAGATTTTAGACTCACTTATAGACTTGTGTATCTATCTATAGACCAATGGCACTGACTTAAGGAAAGTGGCGATAGCCAAAACCCTTTCAACATGGGAGTTTACGCGATTTGGCTTAGTTCTGTAGAACCGCTAAAGTGACGCTGGATTGACCAAGGGATGCCGTTGGATGCCCTGTGCCCTCGTTGAGAAAAGCTTCCTCGACAAGAGCGGATCTTCTAAAATTAGCATAAAAGCCTTATACCTTCGGGCTTTCAGCTTAAGTCAGTGCCATTGATCTATAGACCGAGTGTGGTCAGAGAGGCGGCAATAGATAAACCAGCTTGCCTCCTATGATTGATTAACAGTGAAGTCTATCTGCACATACAGCGTCTGTAAGAATAGTCACAATAACGCTAGAATGCTGGACCAGTAGGCGCAATGGACAGTTGTTGCAACAGTCACAGCTATAGAAGGGCCGAATTTGGGGCGTCAGAGGTAGGGGCTCGGCGCTAGCTAGGGAGTCGTGAGCAAAAAGTCGCTAGCTAGAAAACCGCATCTAGAAAACTACAGTGTGATATCAGTCATACGCTTTAGAGAGGTGTTCCGACAATGTTTCTCCTATCGCTTACGGTGTTGGACCTAGAGTGCTTTTAGAGGAGATGTTTTAGAGGAGATGTTTACGGATACTCTGTACGCTTATTTTGTGCTTTCGCTGGTGATTTTTGCAGGCAACAAACCCAATAGTGATGCTAAAGGGACATTAGCAAGACGGTCTGTAGTAAGAGGTTCTGTGGTTTTCTGTTTGAAACAACAAAGGCCGCTAGGGGCATAGGACCTGAACTGTAAGCGTGAAACTGAAGGTGTAGGCCAAGCGCGTTTTTGAGATGCCATAGTCTAGCACGCCTGTATAAAAATGAGAGAGCCTGTAAAGAATGTCTTTATACTCAGCGGCATAAAGCCAAAGATATGTCAAAAATACACGTGGCGCTTGCTGTAAGTTCTATACCTAGCGCAGCCAGAGCTTGAATCCAGGTAGAATATCGCGCCAGCCAAGAGAAGTCGGTGCTTTCCCTGGGAACAGGCTGCGGAGATGAACGATCAGTCGGAAGCGAGCGATCGCACCAACCACTGCCCGAATCTGCCGAAGGCTACGATGCTTAACTGGCGTCTTGTCGATGGCATGTAGTTCGGACAGGTAGTATTTGCACTGGTTGCACAGCCAAGACAGATGAGCCTGCTGCTCTAAGCGTTGCTCAAACGATTCAACGCGCTGATTTTCTTGTTCATAGGCATCTAGTGCCTCACTTATGCGGGTCTGTAGCTGAATTAAAACAGGTGTTTGGGCTAGAACGCCCGATGCAAGCGCAGCGGTTAGTGCGTCCAGGTATTGACGTGCCTGGTGTTGAAGAGTTTGATGTGTATGTGCAGCCGTATTTGTCATGGAGCCCGAAAATGGTGTCTAAAAATTGGTGCCTAAAGATTAGTGCCTAAAGATTAGTGCCTAAAAGAAAAGAAAGCGCTTCAGTACGAATAAAAAATGCACTCCTGGTATCCCTAGCAGCTTTACCGTCGCTGAGCGCCAGGTAGAGCCCGAAATACGTCGTTTAACAGCCTTGAATTTTCCTGCTTTTAGCAGATTCCAAAGGTCTGTTGAGGTGACCGCCACGCTTCTAAGGGTGTCTTCTCCCATGTCCTCTGAGAACTCGCCTAGCCGGCTGGCAATCAGCTGGGCCTCTTTTCGGGTTGGGAATACGACCTGTCGGGTCAGCAGTCCTCTGACGAAGGGGGCGTAGGTTGACGCTGGAAAGGTATCGTATCCTCGGCCGGGTTCACTGACGTGGTAGGCATAGTGATGGGCAAAGTCGAGTGCGCCCTGCTGCATGACGGCGACTGCTGCGTCTGCGACCACCTCACCTTGCCTGGAAAGGCTTTGCTCAGATTTGAAGATGGGCTGAACCGAGCCGTCTGCTGTGCGCTGGTGACCGATGGTTGAAGCATGAGGGGCACCTGCTCCTTTTTCAAATAGGGTGGCGCAGCTCTGAATGCTTTCTCCGTTGATGTCGTAGTTGCGACGGTCAAAAATTAATCCGTTGGAAAAAGAGCTGGAGTAGCGCAAGACCGGTTTCATGTTGCGGCGGCCAAAATATAGACCATGTACCAGCGGAAACTCGGGCAGGTGATTGAACGTGCGAACCAAATTGTCTTGAATGGTGCCATCCCAGCCGATGTCTACAAGGGCCACTTTGCGATGTTTGCCCCAAAACTGGCACTGCTCTAGATAGGTGTAGAGGTTGTCGTAGGCCTTTTGGTGGTGGGCCCATACTTTGTCTTGTACGCGGTGGTCGTTTAAGAAGGCGATCAGCTTTTGGTCTGTCCAGTAGGCTCTAACGGGCCGCTGCATCTCAATGCCGTATTCTGCGGCGAGCGGTTGAAAGTCTTCTGTGGGTAGGCCGACATATTTCAAGGCGCTCCACAGCCCCTTTTGGTCGAATTTGTAGGTGATGAGTTCGAGCTCTCGGGTGGTGAGCTGCGGTGTGGAGGCTAAAAAAGTGGAGACCCGAGATAGATAGGTGTAGTGGGTGGTTGCTTTGGCCCTACGGTTTGCAGGTAGCTGCGCTTGTAGGCTTTTGTAGATCTCTTTAAAGATGTAGCCTTCTCTGGCGACGAACATCACATGGTCAATATCGAGCGCAATAACCTGCTCGATGACCTGATGAATGTAGACACTGTAAGACATTCCCATCAGCTCGTAGCCGTAGGTATAGAGTGCGTCAGCGTCTTTGAGCGATGTTTTGTGGCCGTTAATACACCGCTCGTAAAGTGCGGCTCCTTTCCAAAAGTCGGAGGATTTAGCCTGCTTGGCTAGGACGGCAGAAAGGTCTTGAGACACAGATAGTAAGCCTTCTATCAGTACAACTAAATGCAGGAAGCACGGCTAAGGCGTACTTTTTCGGCGGAATAGGGGGCTGTTATAAGATATCCCTCTCTAGTGTTGATTGATCAGGACGGTTGAAGTCGCTTTAACGAATGAGGTTATTGTGCGATCGCCCATCTAGCTGCTGCCTGTGCATGAATTGTGGTGGTATCAAAAACAGGCACACTGCTATCTTTGGCATTTATCAGCAGGCCAATTTCTGTACAGCCCAAGATCACCGCTTCAACGCCAGAATCTACCAGGCTAGCGATGCTCTCGCGAAAGCGATCGCGCGATCGCTCACTGACATTCCCTAAGCACAGCTCGTCATAAATCACGTCATGAATAAAGTCGCGCTCTTCGTGGGTAGGCACCTGTACGGCTAGCCCGTGCTGATAAATCAGCCGATCTTTGTAAAAAGATTCTTCCATCGTGAACCGGGTGCCGAGTAGTCCAACGCGCTGAATACCTTTTTGCTTGATGGCGTCAGCGGTGGCATCAGCGATATGAATAAGTGGAATCGTGGTAGAAAGTGCGATCGCCTCTGCTACCTTGTGCATTGTATTGGTTGCAATTAGCAGGCAATCTGCCCCCGCCCCTTCTAGCTGAGCTGCCGCGGCAGCGAGAATCTGCCCAATCTTGATCCAGTCATCCTGATGTTTCAGCTCTACGAGCTCTTCAAAGTCAACGGAATACATCAAAATTTTGGCTGAGTGCAGTCCACCTAGCTCTGCTTTTACCGTTTCATTTAGCAGCCGGTAGTACTCAATGGTTGACTCCCAGCTCATGCCGCCCAATAGTCCAATAGTTTTCATGCTATGTGTTCTCTTCGTTCTATCTTCTGGGCTTGCTCTATTCTCTGGGCTTGCCTTTTGCACGTTCTCTAGGCTCTTCTCCAGACATGCGATACCACAGCAGGTTGCCAACGACGGCCAGCACAAAGGACACCCCACCGCCAATCACCGCCAGCTGCGGGCGATAGCCGCCTCTGCTAAGGGTTTCCATCCATACGCCTGTCGTTGCTGAGGGCCGAAAGGCATCCATTGCGGCTGGAACTAGATAGATCAAAGAGGCGCCGACAATTAGCCAGCACGCCATAGAAGCCAATAGAAAGATTGTTTTGGCCGGAGATTGGCCAGTGAATTGATTGGGAGGAGGGGCAGACATTGTAGACAAAAACAAAAATCATCTAGATCTACCATAAGCTTCATTGGCCTTTGCTTTGGTTTTTTGCCTGAAAACCTTGGACTAAGTACTCGGGTTCTTTGGTCGCGAAAGGCATCGGATAGCTATCTAAGAAGCCTGATGTAAAGGGAGGCAAGTCTCTGTAGACTTCTTCGTATTGATAGCTCGCAAATGTCTTTTGATAGTCCGCAGCGCTCCGTTGATAAAATGGGATCTTTACACCAGGTTTTAGTTCAATCTGGCTCAGATCATTTTGTTCTGCTGGTGGAAAAAATGCGTGATTTTTATTCTCCGCAATAAATGCCGGGTTAAAAGTAGCTTGGATAATCAGCCCGTTCGGCTTAAGCGCATTGATAAACGCAGCTGTCATTGCTCTCAAATCAGCAATGAACGGCATCACCATACAGGTTGTAATAACATCGTAAGCCTTAGGCTTAAGTGCTACTTTTGGATGGTTGACTATCTTGACGCCAGCTTGAGCACGGGTACGGGCGGCAGCTAGCATGGCTGCCGATTCGTCGTAGCCAGTTACGTGATGGCCTTTACCTGCTAGCTGGTTACAAAAAAGTCCACCCCCGCAGCCAAAGTCTAGAACGTTCAACGATTGATTGGAACCAAAGGTTTGTTCGATGCCGCGCAGTAAAGAGGGCCAAGCAATCAAAATATTATCGGCAGCATATCCCTCAGCTGAGGGATTGAGGTCGGTACCAAAGACTTCTGCAAGCGAATCCCATTGGCTGGGCATGAGGACTGTATAGAAAGGGGCTGTAGAGATAGGGGCTATAGAGATAGGGTAGCAGCGAAACTACCGGCGCTGTGAAAGTCGGCGTTAGGGCCAGGGTGTGCGATCGCCCAAAACGTTTCTTGCCCGTCTGCCAATAGGCAAACTGCGCTGACACCTAGCAGCCACGGCGATGCGGCAGGCAGCAGTACACTTATATCTAGTGAAATCCTCAGCCGTAATTCTGCTGCGGTTCGACTGGCTGAAAAGGGCAGTGACAAAAAGGCTTTTTCTTCTTTTAGTCCCTGACGGTAGCTGGCTAGCGCAAATACATTCCAGCTACCTGTGGGCGCAAGATTGAATTCCCAGTAGGGGGCTGAATCGGACTTTACTGGACCCGCAGCTAAGAAAAATTCTAGGCAGGTTTGTTCCCATAGCCGATCCTTACGTTGGCTGCTGACGTTGAGCGGAGGTAGCAAAACCTGGTCTAAGTCTCCAGACATTAGATAAGCAATAGAGAGCGTATCGCCGCTGCGCGTTAGCGTGCCTGAGATGTTGAGCTTGATACCGCTAGGAAGGGGCTCGAAGGGTCGCAGTGTAAATATGGTTGTATCGGGCATGCGGACTTACCTTAGCGATTCGATCAGAGCTTTTAGCGCGTCTTCTTGCTTTTCTATGCTGGCGGTCAGCTGAAACTGCACCAGTGCCCGATCGAGGTTGTGGTGCGGATGCTTTACCTTGAAGTACACGTTGCCTGCCAGGTAGTCGGTAAAAAATCTTAGCCCCAGCTCGAACGCAATCAGCCGAATGCCATCGTACAGATACGCATAGTCCTGCTCGGTCAAAAACTGACTGGCCAAAGACAAGTAGCCTTTTAGCATGGCCTGAGCTAGGTCCATATCAAACTCTACGCTCTGCCAGTCTGTGGTTTCTTCACCAAGCCGATTACAGCCAGACCGCAAGCAGTCTCCAATGTCGTAATGCACCAGACCCGGCTTGAGCGTGTCTAAATCAATCAGGCTAACGGCCTGACCGTTAGGACCCAACATAATGTTGTTGACCTTCGGATCGCCGTGAATTGGCCGTAGCTGCAATTGTCCTTCAGCTTTAGCTGTTTCGAGCACGTGGGCCCAGTCTTTTCTTTTCGCTACAAATTGCAGGCAGTGCTGTACGTCTTTCGTTCGCTCGCCAGCTGGTTCTATTTCTCCCGTCTCGTCTAGACTGCTTTTGTCTAGCACTTTTTCGTACTGTGCTAAGTATTGAGGTGTAATGTGAAAGCCTTCTAGCGTATCTGCTAGCTGTTCGGTCGGTAGTGTACTAATTAAGCTATGAAACATGCCGAGCCCTGCACCGACCTCTTCAGCATGTTCGACGCTTTCTAAGGCTTCAAACACTTCTGCATTGTCGATAAACGTGATGGCTCGCCAGTAGCTACCTGAGTCGTCTATGAAAGAATGTTTACCTGTGTTGGTTGGCAGCAGCTGTGGAACTTCCCAACGGCGAGCTAAGGAGTTTCCATGGATTTGCAAATGCTTGCTGAGCGCCATCATATTTTGCATCACCAGTTCTGGCTGATGAAAGACGCTGGTATTGATTTTCTGTAGCACGAATCGCCTTTCAGCGCGCGCTTCGCCGGATGCTTCCACTGTCACTAAAAAGGTGCTGTTAATATTGCCATTGCCTAGCGGCTCTACGTTAGCGGCTCTACCGGCAGTGACAAACTGATTGGCAATGTTGTAGCGCTGGGCGGGGCACTGGGATAGGCTTTGGGATAAGCTTGCAGCCATTGGCTGACGCGACCTTCTGTAGCGGGCTGGCTACAGCGAACTGGAGTTCAGACTTTCTGCCTCTTCAGGCGTCTGAGGAATATGAATACCACATTCTTGCTTCAGCCCTTTAAATCGGGTCGCTCTGCCATCGGTATCGCCCGCCGCGACAGGGCGGCTAGAGTGCCAGTCGCCCACGCTGACGTAGCCTTCTTTGAAGTAGGGATGGTAGGGCAAGTCATGCTCCTTCAGGTAGGCCCAGATGTCTCTAGAGGTCCAATGCAAGATAGGCATGAGCTTGTAGCGAGATTCTTGGATAGCGATGCGGCCCAGGGTTTTGCGATGGTCGGTTTGTTGCGATCGCAGTCCCGTCAGCCAAGCCGTCGCCTTCAGCTCTTTGAGCGCCCGCTGCATCGGTTCTACCTTGCGAATGCTGTCGTACTGGTTAAAGGCTTCTACTGTGCCCTCTTCCCACAGCTTTCCATGCAGCGCCTCCATCCGCGCTGGGCTTAACGGTGACTGGTAAACCTTTAGATTGAGCGACAGGCGCTGGGTGAGCTCGTCAGCAAAGCGGTAGGTGGCGGCTGGCAGGTAGCCAGTATCGACCCAAATGACAGGAACTTCTGGAATGACGCTGGTAACCAGGCCAAGCATGACCGCTGACTGAATGCCAAAGCTAGTGCTCATCACCAGCCGGTCGCCGAAAGTTTGTGCTCCCCACTCAATTAGCTCAGTGGCAGATGCCTGATCGAACTTTTGATTGAGTGAATCGAGATCGAGCGTAGGGGTTAGCTGTGGAGGTTTTGAGGGCGTGATAGCCGCTGTCTTTCGGTTTTGTAGCGGGCTTGGTAATGCACTGGTCATAGGGAAAAAGTCCTAGCTCCCAATCATTTTGGCACGCTCCAACAGCAAGAAAAGTGGATGGTTTGTGCTTTTCGCTGTCCAGTTTCCCACGATCGGTTAGTCATGATCAAATGCTGAGGAATTATGGCGGTCTGTGACTATGTTTGTCTGCTGTCAATCATTCAATTCCTCTCTAGCCCACAATCTCGCGAATCCGGTAGATAGGTCGCTTTTGCGACTCGTGGTAGGTGCGCATACTGAGTTCTGCAAGTAGGCCAAAGCTAAACAGCTGAATGCCAGAGATCAGCAGCAATACTGCAAGCATCAGCAAGGGGCGAGTACCGATGGCTTCGTTAAAGAATACTTTGATGAAGGTGAGATACAGGCCCAGCACAAAGCCCAAAAATATAGAGGCGATACCAAACGGTCCAAACACATGCATAGGACGCGTTAGAAACGTTTTCATAAAGTAAATCGTCAATAGGTCCATCATGACTCTTAGCGTGCGACCTAGACCATATTTACTCTCGCCAAACTGACGGGCGTGGTGGCGTACAGGAATTTCGGTGATACGAGCGCCTTCGATGTAGGCCAAAGCGGGTAAAAATCGGTGAAGCTCGCCGTACAGGTGCATGTCTCTAGCGACTTCGGCCCGGTAGGCTTTGAGTGAGCAGCCGTAGTCGTGCAGGTGAACGCCAGTGACGCTGGCGATTAGTTTGTTGGCAATTTTGGACGGTAAGAGCCGAGTGACCGCGTTGTCTTGCCGCTCTTTTCTCCAGCCGCTGACCAGGTCATAGCCTTCTAGCAGCTTGTGATACACGGTTGCGATATCTGCCGGTTCGTTTTGCAGATCGCCGTCTAGGGTGACAATGACCTGGCCTTTTGCCTGGTGAAATCCGGCTGACATTGCTGCTGATTGGCCGTAGTTGCGACGCAGCAGAACGACGCGCAAATCGTCTCGTTCTGCTGCGATTTGTTTGAGCAGCGTGACGGAGCCATCGGTCGATCCGTCGTCTACGCAGATAAACTCGTAGGCAATGTCCATGCGCCTGAGCACGTCGGTGATTTGCGTTACCAGGTGCGGAATGGTTTCTACTTCGTTGTAAATCGGGACAACGACGGAAAGCGCTATAGAAGGCTGCCGTGCCACCGTCAGCTCACTGTTGCTGTTGTTCTGCTGAGGGTGTGAGGGGGTAAGCAGAGAGTCAATCATGGCAGATTTTATGGCGAACTGTTGTTATAGGAGTTGAAGGTTGTGGCTGGAGGGCTCGGGAGCTCAGTATGTAAAGTCGATGACAGTATATAGATGACAATATATTTTGGTTTTAAGAGACTCGGCGTTACAAAAGTTAAAGCGTTCAGCATCTGAACTGATGAGCTGCAACTGATGAGCTGCTATGGGATAAGCCGTTATCTGTTAATTGACTGGGGCAATCCGCGCTCTAGAAGCCAGACGGCGATCGCACCACTCACTTCAGCCAATACACTGACCAATCGGTAGAAGGCGACCGCGCTTAGGATTACCGCTACAGGAAATTGGCCGCTTAGCAGGGGAATAGCGGTTGCTTCAAATACACCAATGCCGCCGGGGGCACCCGGTACGACTAGTCCGAATAGCCAGGCCAGGCTGAAGGCTGCAATGAGGGGCGGTAGCTGATCAAGGGATACTGAATGCAGGGCCATGATAATGGCGATAAATCCGAGTGATCGCAGCCCGACAAATCCCATTTCACCCAGCAGCGGGCGCAGTGGATAGGCTGTGAGCGAAGGCGATGCCTGGGCCAGCTTCTGTTCTTTCTCCTCGGTTAGGCTCAGTCCTTGTGCCTTTGCTTTGGCCTGCGCTAGCCGCTGAAGAATTGGGTTAAAAATTCGAGGGTGAACGCTGATTAGCGCGCCGCATAAAATAGCGACCTTCCAGATAAAGCTATGCATACCCACCATTTGTCCGCCGCATAGACAGGCCCAAATCAAGGCTGCAACAGCCATTAATAGTGGCTCCATGACGACGGCTAGTACCGCAGTGGCTGTGGGAGTACCGGTCGTTTGCAGGGCGTGTACCCGGCCAAAGAAATGCCACACATTGCCGGGTAGATACTTAGCTACATTTGTCTTTAGATAGACTGGCAGGCTCCAAAAGCCGGTCTGCGGCTGATTGAACAGCGCTAAAATCCAGTGCCATACCCAGCCTGACCAAACATGCGCTGCGAAGGTAATACCTAAGGCGACTGGGAGCAGATAGCCAGCTTGCGGTGTCAGCTGAAGCGTTGTGACTTCTTGCCAGTGGTCTTTGAGCGTTTTGACAATAAAAAAGAGCGTACCGCCAAAAATTACCCAGCGCAGATAGGGTTTGACCTGAGTCAAGATCGGTTTGAGCGACAGATGCATAGAGGATGGAAATCGAGTCGGCTGGATAACAACAGTATTGGTGAATTGGCTAAAGATTAAACAATTAAATTAAATGTCAAGTCGCTAGTTTGGCTGTAAAGGGGCTCAATAGGGAAACTGGCACCTAGTGAGCGCGCGATGACGCTAAACATGAAGCTGAGAAGAGTACTCATTATTGGACTTTTGCTGTTTGGTCTCTACGCGCGATCTGCTGGCGTTGCTCAAAAGGTCTATACCCTGGATGAGGTGCGCGGGCTGCTAAGGGCTTCAGGCGTAACCAGTCAAAGCTTTATCGAGTCTGTATATACAGGCGAGCCCATTATTAATAGTACTTTGCAAAAGTATCAGACCGCTGAGATGGAGCGGCCCGTTGGTGATGCGCTCAGTGCGTTTGCTAATAATCCTGAGCATCCGCCGCTGTATTACTTGCTAATGCGGTTCTCTTTGCAGCTGTTTCAGCAGGCGTCGGCTTCTCGGTGGCTGCCGGTTGAGTTTAGCTTCCTGCTGCTACCTGCGGTGTATTGGCTATGTCAGGAGCTGTTTGCCACTGCGGCTGTTGATTCAGCGGCGGTAGGGTGGAGCACTCTGGTGTTGGTCGCGGTGTCGCCTTTTCAGGTGCTGC
>CALDSK010000258.1 GCA_937911865.1 uncultured Synechococcus sp. | reverse complement strand
TCATAGGAAAGGTTTCCTACGTAAACGCCCATACAAGTAGTCTCCAGAAATTAAACAGGGTATTGAGAATGATAAGTCGGACGGAAGCCTGTAAAAATTGAGGAAAACCCTTTTAAACAGAAAAGCAAACCTGTAGCCGATATCGAGTTCTTCAATTTCTATCTTATAGCCAATTAGAGATTTGACGAACTTTTTCACTAAAAAAAGGTTATAAATTGCTAACTTGTAACCTTTTCTGGTTACCTCAAAGCCATGATGACAACGCCGCTAACCATAATGGCTGCGCCCAATAGGCGTTCCTTTAATCCTTTTTCTCCGAAGAAAAAATGACCAAAGAGAACGGAGAGCAGGGCGCTCATCCTTTTGACAGCAATTACTTGAGCGACTGGGGCTAGCGTCAACGCCACCATTTGAAACGTAATGGCGATCGCATTAAAAGCCCCGGTAATACCCAATAGTCTCCATTGATCCTTGAGCAGTACAATTCCCCCTCTCCCTTTACGAAAGAACACAAAAGGCACCATGCCGCCGGCAATCGTCCCAAAGAGTGCAACTGCCCATAACAGCGGTGAAGAATTTACCACGCCAATCTTGTCAAAATTAGACGTAATACTCCAAATAAAAGCCACGCACAGCATCAACCGGCTGCCGGGGTTACGAGCCATGCTAAGCAGCGGTGTCCACACAGTTGACCCAGGTTGAGTTCTAGGCGGTAAGTTCAACACGTACGAGCCCACCACCAATAGCACCACGCCGATAGCATCTGTCCCTGTCGGCCACTCCTGCACAAGAATGGGCGAAGTCACCAACAGAAAAAGCGGTGTGAGCGTGACTAGCGGCACGGTAAGCGACAGATCGGCCAGTTTGAGCGCCCGAGTATAGAGCGTAAATGCCAGAATATTCAACCCGCCGCCGATAGCCAATGCTAGCCAGAACCTCGGCTGAATTGTCGGAATGCCGGTTAACCATAGCCGCGGCAGCATCAGAACAACGCCAACCGCCATAAAACTGAATAGGACAGAGTACTCATCCAATGTCTTTAGGCTTTGCTTTCCTGTGGCATCTTTGCAGGCTTCAAAAAAAGCAGTCAGCGAGGCGAAAAAGAGCCACATTTATTCGGTATTTGATGGGTGAATGAGGACAGAGTAAATGAGGATGCTGAGTAGATGAACTAAATATTCAGTACGACAGAGATTGCCATGCCTGCTAGTAAAACAAACCCGATCGTGACGTTTTGACGAAAGATATTGCCAAAGACCTGTGGAGATTTTGGAATGCGCGCTAGCTGAACGTACTGACGATACCAAAGATACGTAGAGACAATCAGCGACAGCCAGTAAAACACACCCAGTCCCAGAGTAAGCCCCAGCCAGGCTAGCATCATCACCGTACCAACGAAGAACAGGCCCACGGCTTCTGGCGCTCGATCCCCAAAGAAAAGGGCGCTAGAGTTAATGCCTAGCTGCCGGTCAAATTCTCGATCGGGAATGGCGTACACCGTGTCAAAGCCTAAGGTCCACAGTACGGTTGCGGCCCACAGCAGCCAGGTTGCAAATTCGAGTGTTTCGGTAACTGCGCTCCAGCTAATAAGAACAGCAAACCCCCAGGCGATAGACAGTACCAGCTGCGGCACTGGAAAAACCCGCTTGGCTAAAGGATAAAGAACAATGACAGGCACCGCGGCCACACACAGCCAAAAACTGAGAGGGCTGAGATAGTTGGCGAGTCCCCAGGCACACAAAAGTGCTACGAATGCAATAACAATGCCAACTTTAACCGAGAGTGCTTTTGCCGCTAGCGGTCTGTTCTTAGTGCGCTCTACCCGCCCGTCTATGTTGCGATCCCACAGGTCGTTGACCACACATCCCCCGGCACTAGTGGCCAATGTCCCCAGTACAATTACTCCAATTAAAGGCCATTCGGGGAATCCTCTGGCCGCTAAGAACACTGCCCACAGTGCCGGAATCATCAAAATTAAACGACCAGCGGGCTTGTCCCAGCGCAGCAAGCGCACCACCGTCATCCAAGTAGACTCTGAGGGGGACTGTCCTAAGGGACTTTGGGTAGCGGGTTTCATACTAAAGCTTAAGGCCTGGAAAAAGAGTGGTCGTTAAAATGACGGCGCTCTCTTTAAAGAATACTTTAGATTTTTCTGAATTTTGTAGCGATCTCAGAGAAATCCAGGGAAGCATCCTCTCGTTTTGCTGAAAGAACAGAAGATTTGGCGGAAGCTACTGTACAGCCTTTTCTGGTGAATTTTACTAAATATATTTTTTGACGATAAAACGATGTGGTGTACAAATTCGGCACTAAGAGAACGTGACAAGACCTTGACATAGTCACATGCTCTCTTATCTCAGCTCTGGCTGAAACAGTCGATGGGGCCCAAGTTTTGGCTCTTCACAGACTGTATGGCTTCTATATTTCATGAGAAAAGGGGTGACATTATTAGCTGGTTTATGGTTAATATAACCATAAGTCGTTGAAGCTTAGCATGTCAGCTAATTAAAGCTAATGGTTTTTATCCAAGATGGTTACTTAAAGACGGATGCACCGCAGTCAGGTTCGCCCATCATGCGGCAGTCGCCTGTGTCTCAATCATCAGATGCTCTATCGGTGGCTCAAGACGAGTACGGTTTGCTTACAGATCTCTATCAGCTCACTATGTCTGCCTGCTATATCGGTGAGTCGTTGCACAGTAAGCCTGCCAGTTTTGAGCTGTTTACTCGTCAACTGCCCTCAGGCTATGGCTATCTGATCGCGATGGGCTTAGCCCAAGGATTAGAGTACTTGCAACGTTTAAGCTTCAGCCCTCAGCAAATTTTGCAGCTTCAGAGGACAGGCGTTTTTAACGATGCACCGGATAGCTTTTGGGGGCTGCTAGAAAATTTCCGGTTTGAAGGTGATGTGTGGGCAGTGCCCGAGGGGACGGCAGTTTTTGCTAATGAGCCGATGCTGAGAATTGAAGCGCCGCTATGGCAGGCGCAGGTCGTAGAAACGTATCTGCTCAATACGCTGAATTACCAAACGCTAGTGGCGACGCGTGCGGCTCGGGTTCGGCAGGCGGCAGGGCCAGACGCTAAGCTTTACGAGTTCGGCACGCGGCGAGCATTTAGCCCTCAAGGCGCGCTATGGGCCGCAAGAGCGGCAATTGCTGGTGGGCTTGATGCGACCTCTAATGTGCTAGCTGCGCTTAAGCTAGGCCGTAAGCCTGTCGGTACTATGGCCCACGCGCTAGTTATGGCAATTTCTGCTTTAGAAGGTGATGAGGATAAGAGTTTTGATGCTTTTCATCGTTATTTTCCCGGCGCACCTTTATTGATAGATACCTACGATTCGGTGGCGGCGGCTAGGCGATTGGCTCATCAGCAATCATCAGGAGCGCCCCTAGCTGGCGTGCGACTAGATTCAGGCGATTTAGTGGCAGGATCTCAGGTGGTGCGATCGCACCTTCCCGATACCCCTATTTTTGCCAGCGGCGATCTCGATGAGCTGGCTATTGAGGCGTTGCGATCGCAAAATGCCTGCATAGATGGCTATGGGTTAGGTACTAAGCTAGTGACAGGTCAGCCCGTTAACGGCGTGTACAAGCTAGTCGATATTGACGGTACACCTGTGATGAAAGAATCTAGCGGTAAACTGACCTATCCGGGACGCAAGCAGGTTTTCCGGCGCTGTGAATCGAGCCGCGTGGTGAGCGATCGCCTCGCGCTGACGATTGAAGGCTCACTGCCGGGAGAAGTTCCCCTTTTGCAGCGAGTCATGCACAACGGAGAGCCGCTGGTTGCTACAGAGAGCTTGGATGCGATCGCCCAGCGCACCGCTGCTAGTGTAAAAGCGCTGCCCGCATCAGTGCGGCGACTACAAGCCCCCGAACCACTGACTATCGAAATATCCCACGGTCTCGAACAGCTCACCCAACATACTCGCCAAAACAAGTAGAGTCTTATGTTTACGAAACCCTGGAAAGCTCCCCAGCGCATTGCCTTGTTTGGTACTAGCGCTGACCCGCCGCATCTGGGCCATCAAAGCATTTTGCTCTGGCTTGCCCAATCATTTGATCAGGTTGTGGTGTGGGCTGCCGACAACCCATACAAAGACAATCAATCTCCGATTCATAATCGCGCCGAGATGCTGCGCCTACTGGTAGACACTTTGCCATCGGAGGGACCTGATCCCTTCAGAAAAAGCTTGCTCAGAAACAGCTCCTTAGGAAAAGTCAGCGTCAACCAGAACTTAAGCGATCGCTTTTCTATTCACTCTATTGCTAAAGCTCGCGCGCTATGGCCTAGAGCAGACTTTAGCTTTGTCGTCGGCGCGGATCTGCTCGCGCAGCTGCCTCAGTGGTACCAGGCAAAAGAGATGTTTGCTCAGGTTGATATTCTTGTCTTTCCCCGCCCTGGTTATCCTGTGCAAGGACCTGCACTCTCCAGGCTAAGGCAGTTAGCCACCGTTCACATTGCCCACCCACCCGACCAGTACGATGTTTCTTCTAGCGCCGTCCGTCAAACGCGCTGCGCCGAAAGCGTCGCCTCTCTTGCTGATACCGATCTGCCCTCGATCATTCGTGACTACATTACCGAGCACAACCTCTATCCATGCCAACAACAAACACCAAAGGCAAAAGTATCGACTCACTGATAGCACCTGCTAATGCTCCGCATCCGCTGGCGTCTGGCGAGTTAGCCGATTTTAAGGTCGGTGTAGACACCGTTATTTTTTCTGTGGATACAGAGCAACACAGGCTTTTGGTGCTTTTGGTCTTGCGGCACCAGGCACCGTTTAGTGACTACTGGAGTTTGCCGGGTGCGCTAGTTAGAGTAGGCGAATCGTTAGAAGATGCCGCTGATAGAGTCCTCACCGAAAAGATTAGAGTGAATAATCTCTATCTAGAACAGCTTTTTACGTTCGGTGGGCCCAATCGCGATCCCAGAGAATCTGCAGATGCCTACAATGTTCGCTATCTTTCCGTTAGCCATTTTGCGCTGGTCAGATTTGAAGATACGGCGCTGATAGCCGACGGCGTTAGCGGTATTGCCTGGTATCCACTCAGCCGGGTGCCACAGCTGGCCTTTGATCACAATCAAATTCTCACCTACGGCTATCAACGCCTGCGCAACAAACTTCAATACAGTCCTGTCGCCTTTGATGTACTGCCTGAAACATTCACGCTAAGCGATGTATATCAGCTTTACACCACAGTGCTAGGAGAGGGCTTTTCCGACTACTCCAACTTTCGTACAAGATTATTGAAGCTGGGCATTTTACAAGATACCGGCGTGAAAACTTCTCGAGGTGCCGGCAGACCTGCTAGCCTTTATCGATTCGATGCAGAGGCGTTTGAACCGTTGAAAGATCGGCCAATGGTGTTTTTGTAGAGTTCTATCCCTGCTACCCCTTGGAACCGTTGCTATCTCCTCTCTAACTCTTAATTCATTATGAAAATTGCGATCGCTCAAATAAATCCTACGGTCGGTGACCTGACGGGGAATGCTCAGCGAATTCTTGAAGTCGCTAGCCAAGCCGCGGACCGTGGCGCAGACTTACTGCTGACGCCCGAGCTATCCCTCTGCGGCTATCCTCCCAGAGATCTGTTGATGCGTCCTAGCTTTATCCAGAAGATGAAGCAGCAGGTAACGGCGCTTGCAAAGCTGTTGCCAAGTGGTTTAACTACGCTTGTTGGTATTGCTGAAGAAAACCGATCAGCTACTAGCAAAGGCGAAAAGCCGCTATTCAACAGTATGGCACTTTTGAATAATGGTCAGGTACAAGAGATTTTTCACAAGCGTCTTTTACCTACTTACGACGTGTTCGATGAAGATCGCTACTTCGAATCAGGTAACGCGGCCAACAGTTTTGTTCTGTCGGTAAACGATGAATCTGTGCATATTGGTGTCACTATCTGCGAAGATCTCTGGAACAACGAGTCTTTTTGGGGAAAACGCAATTACCCGGTTGATCCTACGCAAGAACTGGTTGAAAAGGGCGTAGATTTGGTCTTGAATCTATCAGCCTCCCCATACATTTGCGGCAAGCAGGTCCTACGAGAGCAGATGATTGCTCATGAGGCTAAGCAGTGTCAGCGCTCTATTATTTACGTCAATCAGGTGGGCGGTAATGACGACTTAATTTTTGATGGACAAAGCGTTGCGGTCAATAAGCAAGGCGATCTGGTCAGTCGCTCGGCGGCGTTTGACACAGACTTGCAGATAGTCTCTTTTGATTTAGCCACTCAAGATTTGCAGCTCTCGGCAACAGAACCTTTGATCAAGAATAGCGATGCTGAGATTTGGGCCGCTCTGGTGCTAGGCGTAAAGGACTATGCCCGTAAATGCGGCTTTACCAAAGCGGTAATTGGATTAAGTGGTGGGGTGGATTCTGCTTTAGTGGGTGCGATCGCTGCCGAAGCGCTCGGTCCTCAAAACGTTCTTGGTATTCTCATGCCTTCTCCCTACAGCTCAGGGCATTCGGTTAGCGATGCCGAAGCGCTTGCAGAGAATCTTGGCATGGTTACTAAAAAGCTTTCCATCGCCCCTCTGATGACTGACTACGACGCTGTTCTGGCCGATACGTTTACGGGCACTGAAGACGGTGTTGCTGAAGAAAATTTGCAGTCTCGTATCCGTGGCAATCTGCTGATGGCCGTCTCCAACAAATTTGGCCACCTGCTTCTATCTACAGGTAATAAGTCTGAAATGGCTGTCGGCTACTGCACGCTCTACGGTGATATGAACGGGGGGCTAGCGGTGATTGCCGATGTTCCTAAAACCCGTGTGTACTCTATTTGCCGCTGGTTAAATCGCGATCGTCAAGTCATTCCAGAGCATATTATTACAAAGCCACCCAGTGCTGAACTGAAGCCCGATCAAGTCGATCAAGACTCACTGCCTGATTACGATACGCTAGACAGCATTTTAGAGCGTTTGGTTCAAAAGCAACAATCTGCAGACGATATTATTGCCGCCGGACATTCACCAGCCGTCGTCGAAAAAGTTATTCGGCTGGTGACCCGCGCTGAATTTAAGCGTAGACAGGCTCCGCCAGTGCTAAAAGTAACCGATCGCGCTTTTGGAATGGGCTGGCGTATGCCTATTGCCAGCCGCTGGGCCTTAGAGATTGCCCAAGCCGCTGCTGGGTCTGAAACAGAACACTTGGCGGCAATATCGGTATCCTAAATAATCCTAAATACCAGCAGCAAGCCTAGTACCAAATTCCACGCCACGTTGATAGGCTAGAGATACACTCACACACTGCTTTGCAACACTAACGCTTATGACCGTCAGCAGCAAAACCGCCAAGAAACTTATTTACGACTTCATGTTCGAAAGTGAAAGTGCCAAAGAATGGGTCGAGGACGTATGGGGCCTCAGCCCATTTTTAGGACAGAGCGCCGCCAACGCAGCTGAGGTATTAGGTGCGTTGTTAGAAACCTGCTCAGAAAGACAGCTAAACGCGGTGGTTGCTAGCCTGTACTCTGCTCATAAAGAGACCATCGGCGAGCTTTCCTCAGCCAGTGAATGGAGAGTTTCAATAGATCCTAAAGAAGCTGTTGATTAGAGTGCGACTCAGAGCACTCTTCGTAGAGTCATCAACTCTTTTGCTCCTTGATGCACTGTTCTAACCGGTCTCTGATCTCTTTAACCTTAAACTTCTTCGTCAAGCTAAGTAACTGTGCGGAAAACGCTGAATACCGATGATCTTCCTTTTGCAGCTGTTCTAACGCATTGGTTAAGTCTTGGATCAATCCTCTGCGTGCAAAGTCGTATAGTTCTTCTATTTTCTCTAAAGGAGGAATGACTATTTTTGCTTCAGATCCATCTGCGTTCTTTGCTGCTGTAGATGCGGATGTGTTTTCTTCTAGCTCCTCATACTGCCATTCAATAGTCAGAAGCTTCTGGAGACTATTAAACAAACTCTCGGCTTCGACCGGTTTGGGCAAAAAGCTATTGGCACCTGCTTCAAAACTTTCATGTCGGTCAGACTCAAATACGCTAGCAGACGATACGATAATCGGAACTTCCCGCAGTTCAGCTTCTGACATCTGACGAATCTCATCAATTAGTCTGTATCCATCTTTTACAGGCATAGCGATGTCTGTAATGATTAAATCAGGCCTGTGTTCAATAGCTTTGTCGATTCCCTGCTGTCCGTCTTCTGCCTCTACGATTTTGAAGCCAATCGGCTCTAGTAGATTGGTCAGCACAGACCGATTTTCCCATCGATCGTCAACAATTAAGAGATTTACTCTATCGCCTTCGTAGCCAATAATTTTTCCTTTAGAAGAACTAATAGAACTCTCCACCCAATCTGTAGAGGCTGGAAGCTCTACGTCAAACCAGAACACGCTACCTTCTCCGGGCTTACTCTGCACTTCGAGTTCACTACCCATCATCAGAACGATATTGTGAGTGATAGCCAGTCCTAATCCTGTGCCCTCGTACTGCTTTTGAGTATCGCCGACCTGCTCAAACGGCAAAAATATCTTCTCGACCTGATCCGCACTCATACCAACACCAGTATCTGTAATCTGAAACCGAGTGCGATACAATTTGCAACCTGACTCATTGTCCGATGCTGTTGGTTGCGTTTTTACAATAAACCTAACCGCGCCTTCATCTGTGAATTTAATTGCATTACTCAACAAGTTAATCAGAACCTGCCGCAAGCGCTTTCCATCCGCAGAAATTCCCACAGGAATTTCACCGTCTGTTTCAAAAATAAACTCAACGTTCTTTTGTTCTGCTTTTATTCGACAAATCTCTGCAACCCCTTGCAAGAAAGATGGAAAATGAAACTCGGTAGAGTGAAGCTCCATCTTCTGAGCCTCGATCTTTGATAGGTCTAAAATATCGTTGATCAGCGTCAACAGATGAGAGCCACACTGATTAATAATGCCAATGCCTTTCTTTTCTTTTCCGGTAATCGTGTGCGATCGCTGCAAGATTTGAGCATAGCCCAAGATTCCGTTGAGTGGCGTGCGAAGCTCATGACTCATATTTGCTAAGAATTCACTCTTTGCGAGGTTTGCAACTTCGGCTGCTTCCTTCGCTTCAGACAGCTCAATAGTGCGCTGATTGACTCTGCTTTCCAGCTCCTCGTTTGTTTTCGCAAGTTTAGCAAATGATTCCTTTAACTGTTGAGCCATTCCGTTGAAAGAATGCGCCAGCTTGCCTAGTTCATCTTGACGTGATGCGTCAACTTCAACATTCATGTTGCCAGTCGCAAGACTCTCAGTTGCTTCCATCAAACGAATGAGCGGAGTAGAGATTTGGCGCTTTAATATTAAAAAGATTAAAACAACTTCAACTAGCAGTGCGACTATCCCTAAAACCAGAAGAATGCGGGCTGAGGCTAGCGCTTCTTTTTTTACAAGTGACTTTGGAAAGACTGTTACTAAGTACCAGCCAGGCTCATCAATCGTCGTAGCTGCTAAATATTCATCATCCTCTGGATTGTCGATGATAATCTCATCGTCGTTACGTTGAGAAACCAGGTCAAAAATTCGACGCAGATTTGAATCACCCGATTGCGCGATAGAAAACTGACCGTTACCGTCTAAGATCTCTTCTATCAGCTCAGGATGGGCAACTAATCGTCCATCTGAGCGAAAAATCATGTTGTAGGTTCCTTCTAGTGATTCATTGACCGTTCGCTCTCTTAGTTCGTCAATGAGTATGTCGTGACCTAATGTGGCTATGTGCTTGCCGTCTACATCTACCGGCGTAACTCCAGATGCCATCCAGGCTTTGGCGACCTGATCATAATAGATACCTGTCCAGACAGTCTCTCTTTCTGGATTGTGCTCGATGTCAGTAATATAAAAAGATTCGTCGTCTGTAACTCGAAAAGATTCGTCCGAAGGTGCATTTTCTACCCACGGATAGGTAGGCATGTAGATAGCAATTCCGTTTTCTGGGATTTGCATATAGGTGTTGACAAAGCGATTTCGCCATGCCGGACCATAGCTGCTGAGGAGATCAAAATACGATAAAACACGGCGCTTCATGTTGAGATCAACATCAACGTTTTTCCCGAGAAAAACACCTGGTGTGGTCTCAAGGTCGAAGGAGTCAGACCGATTTCGAGTGGTTCCGTCTTCTAAGACTTCAAACAGCTGATCAAATTTTTCAGTAGGGTCTTGATCGCTATTTTCTTCAAGATGCTCCAATAAATCTTTTTTAAGCAAAGCGTGGTTGTCTTCTGCCAGTGTAAATACTGACCGCTCCCGAAATGCTCTCAGGCGCACATACTTCTCTAGCTGAGCTAAGGTATCAGCTGTAATTCGAGACCTTAGCTGAAAATATCCCACTCCAGTAGATGCAACGATGACGATACCTATACAAAATGCCGTTTTGTATAGCGTTTGTCTCGTAAGGGATTTTTTCACCTTGCCATGAATATGATTACCCCTATAGAAAGCTGGTCGAGCATTCATGTGTAGTTCTCTCTGTTATAGTTCTCTCTACAGTGCTGGGCACAGAGTACCCAAATCTGGAATTCAAACTTTACGAACTACAGCCAATACCGCCCCAATCACAAACAGTCATGCCCAATCACAAGCAGTCATGTTATCTAGTAGTTATCTGATTGCAATGGAGTGATGTCGTTGGTAGGGCGGTGTTATTGTTTAATTTTCGACTAGCTGAAGTGAGTTGCTAGCTGAATGAGCTTTGCGACTGCTTAAGATGGTCGGATCGTCCAGATGTGCTAGGTATGTTTGTAATAGCTGTGCATTAACCTGCGGACAAGATAGCCCACAGTCTGCCAGCCTACGGTGTATACGCTCACCTACAAAATCAAAACTACCCAGCGACTTTTGAATAAACTTGTAGTTAGAGAAAATAGAGGCTAACGGCACTAGTGTGTTGACTGTTCCCCTATTGTCAATCTTGATTAAGTCTGTGTACCAGGCTTCATAGGAAAGCCTCTGTAATGGGTAGCCCATCTCGCCGAGCATGTCGAGTAGATGATTCCAGGCGATCGCTTGAGGATTGACAATGTTTACTGCCTGACTATATGACTCTTCTTGTTGAGATAGTTGGACAATTGCTTGACTTGCATAATCAACAGGAACTATGTTCAGTAGGGCCTGTATCTCTGGTGCTTTGCCCATATGTAGGCAGCCTTGAATCATTTTTAGAACAAAAGAGTCAGCTGAGCAAATGCCTGTCTTTTCGGGCCCCATAATGTTGCTAGGGCGATAAATTGCAACGGGCAGCCCTCTTTCACCTGCTGCCATAACCAACTTCTCTGCTACGTACTTACTTTGGGCATAGCCATTGCAAAGCAGATTCCCAGGCCCAATATCGTCTTCCTCCTTAACTTTTTCTATGCCTGTTTCACCCGCGAAGGGATAGACATCTACCGTTGAGATGAAATGAACTGGCTTTACACGAGTTTGACAAGCTAATCTTAAAATCTCTTCGGTACCATTCACATTGGCCGCTTTCAGCGCTGAGTAAGGATAGACGACGTTTACCCAAGCACCACAGTGATAAATGGCATCAATTTTTTCAGAGAGTCGGAAGAAGCTACTATCGCTTAGTCCTAGATTTGGCTTGCCCAAATCCCCGATAACCGGAATGATTCTGTCGCGTAAGTCGTCTTCCCACAGGTGATACTTTTTCAGCTGATTCCACAGCTTGGCCTTTCCTTCTTCAAAGCTAGTCGCCCTTACCAGGCAATGCACATCGGCCCTAGTCTGTTTGAGTAACTCGCGCAGTAGAAACGTGCCTAAAAAGCCGGTGGCACCAGTTAGTAGGACTTCAGGAATAGAACTTTGTAGAGTCGATTGAGGTGTAATACTTGGTTTGAGTTTGATCTCATCGTCTAGGCTAAAGATAGATGGCTCACTGTCTTGCTCTTCTAAGCTATTGCCTATTATTTGTGAGAGTCTATCAATTGTAGAAGCCTCTAGAAAATGGCTCAGAGTAATCTGAGTCCGTAATTTATTATTTATTTCTGAGACCAATTGAACAGACAATAACGAATCTCCTCCAAACTCTTCAAAGGTATCGTGGATTCCTATCGTGTCTGTTTCTACATCTAATAACTCTCCCCAGATCTCTGCGATTTTCTTTTCTATTTCGGTTTTAGGCGCTACGTAGTTCTCTGTTTCCGAGCGTGTCCATGTAGGTACTGGTAAAGCTCGCCGATCGACTTTCCCATTTAGCGTTAGAGGCAGCTGGTCTAATAGTATGAATGCTGAAGGAATCATGTAGTCGGGCAGCTTTTGGCCAAGAAATGCCCGCAATACCCGCGTCATTGAGTTTCTTGTTAGAGTATGTTGCCTATGAAAAAGTTGATTCGGTACGATATATGCATATATCCTTTTGCTACCGGGTGCTCCTTCTCTGGCAACGACGACGACTTGATTAATTGCATAGTGCTGCAGCAAACAAGATTCAATCTCTCCTAATTCTATGCGGAAACCACGAATTTTAACCTGGTGATCGATTCGTCCAAAAAATTTGAGGTTGCCCTGCTCGTCGTAGGCTGCTAGATCCCCAGTTTTGTAAAGACGTGATTCTGGCTCGGCTGTAAACGGGTTCGATATAAATTTCTGCGCTGTTAGTTGAGGCCGGTTAAGATATCCTCTGGCGAGTCCTGAACCGCTGATGTGGATTTCACCTTCACTTCCGTGAGGCACAGGATTTAGGTTGGCGTCTAGCAGATAAATGCTGGTATTAGAGATAGGTACTACGATTGATGGTATTTCATCAACCAATCGACTGACCAAGGAAACTGTAGAGTAAGTGGTATCTTCTGATGGCCCGTAAAGATTGAAAATTTTCTCAATGTGCTCTAGCTGGTAGAGCTGCTGCACTAGCGCGTTTTGTAAAGGTTCGCCGGCCAAGTTGATTGTTTTGACGGAAGCGGGGATGCTACTAGACTTTAGTAGCTGATTAATAGCTGATGGAACTGTGTTGATGAGAGTGATCTCTGTCGGTATTGTTGCGTTAGATAACTCTAGTGCGTTTTGAACGACAACAACATTGCCTCCGCAGCTTAAAGTGACGAATAGCTCAAAGACTGAGAGATCGAAACAGAGCGAAGTCGATGCCAAGACGCCTTTAAGTTGCTCTGGTGTGAAGAAATGAGTGGCCCAATCAATTAGTGCCACCGGGCTTCTATGCTCAATTGCTACACCTTTAGGTCTGCCTGTTGAGCCAGAGGTATAGAGAACGTAGGCGAGATTGTTTTCAGTAACTAGAGCATTGATATTATCGCCTGTCAGCTGGCTGATGACTGACGCATCCTGGTCAATAAGAATAGTGGTTGCTTTATTTTCAGGTACGACGTTTACTAAGTGCTGTTGAGTAATTAGAAACGGAAGCTGCGCATCTTCGATGGTGATTGATAAACGCTCTTTAGGGTAGTTGGGATCTAGCGGAACATAGGCTCCTCCTGCTTTGAGAATGCCTAGCAGGGTTACAACCATCTCAATGGAGCGTTCAATGCAGACGCCAACTAGCATCTCGGTCTCAATCCCAAGGTTTCTGAGGTGATGAGCAAGCTGGTTGGCTTTTTGGTTAAGCGCCTGATAAGTAAGGTGTTGATTTTGAAAGCTAACTGCTACAGCGTTAGGCGTTTTGAGTACCTGTTCTTCAAATAACGTATGAATGGCAGTGTTGATTCCAAATTCAGACTGAGAGGGTTGCATATTCAAAGCGGCACAGTGGTTTTAACGCGGTTTCAAGCGAGTATCAACAAACATTGCTATCTTCCTATTGTCTGTTGCTTGCAGACAGATAAGCCTCACATAGATAGGCTTTTACAGCATCATAACGATTGTTGTCTGATAGCCTGCTGGCTATAAAAAGATATATACTTGAACCCTTTTTACATTCTTACGTTGCCCAATCCGATTCGAATTTCGACATGGCCGTTGTATCAAATGTTGTTTGTATTTCGTGAGTAATCAGTGTAATTAATTAGATGAATATGAAGCGATTCTCTATTATTTACGTTTTACTGAATGATGCTCGATAGAAAAAGAGCAGAGGAATACTCCAAAGTAAAGCAGCTTACGGATATCTCAAGTATGACTGTTTTTGCTTTTGTGACGTGGAGCGTGATTCTATCCGAATTTGTCTTGAGTATTTCCGTAATATCACGACTGCTTATACAAACTCTACAGCTTTCTTCTTGAAAACTATATTTGCTGAAAAATTTGCTGAGAAGTGCATATCGATACCCAACAAAGAGCCTTTGATGACCTTCGTTGCCTAGAGATATCATCTTGTATGGTCTGTTGCTGCTATTGTCTGACAGACAGAAAAATGCTGCAGAACCACTCAAGGTTTCTGCAGCAATATAAACATCATGGAGCTATCGGAGTGTTCTTTTCTATGGCATTGGTATTGCTGATACAACCAGCCGTGTCATCATCAGCGTCCGTAATCGGTCTTTAGCTTTGAGCCGGTAAGGGCTCAGGACGCATTGACACAGTTTGGCGATTGCCGTTGCGCTCAATGTTGAGCTGAAGATCGCTGTCTAGTCCGTTGGCTTCAACGGCTTGCTGTACTTCTTGGCCAGTGGTGATAGCTTCACCGTTGACTTGGCTCAAGACATCGCCTGCTTGTAGTCCTGCCCTAGCTGCAGGTGATCCGGGCACAACGCCCGAGATAAAGACGCCTGTCTCGGTGTTGACTGTCACGTTGATGCTTGGGTCTTGGTTGATGGAATCGCGAACTTCTGGCGTGAGGTTAACCATCTGAATACCGATGAAAGGGTGTTCTACCTTGCCGTTGGCGACAATTTGACCCGAGATGCGCTGTACGGCGTCGATGGGAATCGCGAATCCTAACCCTTGTGCACCTTGGATGATGGCGGTGTTCATCCCGATGACTTCGCCTTTTGCATTGAGTAATGGGCCGCCAGAGTTGCCGGGGTTAATAGCGGCGTCGGTTTGGATAAAGTCGGTGCGGTTATCAGGAATGCCGACCTGGCCACTGGTGCGTCCGGTCGCACTGACGATGCCGACAGTGACGGTGTTGTCTAGTCCGAGGGGGTTGCCAATAGCGATCGCAACTTCACCTGGCAACAGTTCTGCTTCACTCACAGAGAGTGTCGGCAAATCATCGCCTTCTACGTCAATTACAGCGACATCTGTAATGGGGTCACTCCCTAGCACGGTTCCTTCCAGGGTACGCCCATCTTTCAAGGTGACCCGGACTGTATCTGTTCCATCTACGTTTTGTGAGTTGGTCAAGATGCGAGCGTCTTCGCTGACTATAAATCGTGATCCAACATCTCTTTCCGTTCTTTCTTTAGGTTCCTGCTGCGGCAGCCTATTGCCGAAGAATCGGCGAAAACTCTCAGGGATTTCAGGGTTTTGACTGGTTACTGTCCGAGAGGCATTGATCCTTACAACAGCGGGCCCCACGGCCTGAACGACTTCAGCGACTGAACTGGCTTCGGTAGGTAGAGATAGGCTAACAGGTGTCGCTTCTAGCGAGCTAGAGGATTCAACGACAGTCGATGCGTCAGTCGCTTGACTCAAAGGCCCCATGACTGTGTACGTGCCAGCAGTTGCGGCACCTGCACCTAGTAAGACTAGCGCCAGAGAGGTCAGGAGTTTGCTAGCTCTAGCAGGCGTCTGGTTTGTGTGAATAGGATGGGGGTGGTCGGCAGTCATCTTATTTACAGATAGTTCGGAGGACAGTTTCAATGTAAGTGGACAATTTGACAATGGGGTGACAGTGGTATGGCAATCGTGTGAAATATCGCTAAGGCTGGCACAATAGAGGGGTTCTCATTCCAGATACCTTTGTGTTAGCGCCTGAAACTCTGTTTCCTTTTCAGTTAGATGATTTTCAGTTAGATGCGATCGCTGCCCTTAATCAAGGCGAATCGGTGATTGTTTGCGCCCCCACAGGCTCTGGTAAAACGCTAGTAGGCGAATACGCCATTCACCGCGCGCTAGAAATGGGCCGACGCGTGTTTTATACGACGCCACTATAAGCACTGTCTAACCAAAAACTGCGAGACTTTCAACGGACCTTTGGCCACGAAAACGTAGGTTTGTTGACAGGTGATAATTCTGTCAACCGAGATGCCCCGGTTGTGGTGATGACCACTGAGATTTTTCGCAACATGCTTTATGGCACCACGATTGGTGAGGTGGGAACTTCTTTGCGAGATGTGCAGGCGGTGGTGTTAGACGAATGTCACTATATGAACGACCGGCAGCGTGGCACCGTGTGGGAAGAGTCGGTCATTTACTGCCCGCCCGAGATTCAGCTGGTAGGACTGTCCGCGACGGTAGACAACGGTGGGCAACTGACAGATTGGATCGATGAAGTGCACGGGCCTACAAAGCTAATTTACTCGGACTATCGTCCGGTCCCGTTAAACTTTCACTTTGCGGTAGAAAAAGGCATTTTTCCGCTGCTGAATGACCAGCGTAGCAGCATTCATCCTCGACTAAAGAACTACCGTAAGCCGCCTCGTCGGCAGCGGGGACAAAAGAAGAAAAAAGCAGGCGCAACGTTGCCGGGGGTTGTCAGTCAGCTTCGGTCAAAGGACATGCTGCCTGCGATTTATTTCATATTTAGCAGAAAAGGCTGTGATAAATCGGTGCAGGCTGTAGCGCATATGACCCTGGTGACGGCGGCAGAAGCAGAATTACTAAAGCGCCGGATTGATCAGTTTGTAGATCGCAATCCTGAGGCGATTAGAGCCAATCAGCTAGAGCCTCTGTATCGAGGTATTGCAGCGCATCATGCGGGTATTTTGCCAGCGTGGAAGAGTCTGGTAGAAGAGCTTTTTCAGGCCGGTCTGATTAAGGTCGTCTTTGCGACGGAGACGCTGGCGGCTGGGATTAATATGCCTGCGCGGACAACGGTGATTGCGAGCTTATCTAAACGTACAGACGACGGGCATCGGTTGCTGCATGCGTCCGAGTTTTTACAGATGTCGGGGCGAGCGGGGCGCCGAGGCATGGACACAGAAGGACACGTGGTGACAGTAGAGTCTCCTTTTGAAGGTGCAAAAGAGGCTTCCCAACTGGCATTATCACCGCCGGATCCTTTAGTGAGTCAATTTACGCCGAGCTATGGCATGGTGCTAAATCTGTTGCAGATTCATACGGTAGAGGAGGCCCAAGCGTTAATTGAGAGAAGTTTTGGTCAGTACTTAGCAACGTTACATTTAGCCCCGCAGCGCAAAGCGATTGAAGCCGTTGAAAAAGACATTGCTATTTTGCAAGATCAGCTGGCCTATATCGATGATGTCGCTGTGGCTGAATATGAAAAGCTGCGAGGCTGGCTAAGAGAAGAAGAGAGATTGTTCAAGATTTTGCAGCAGCAGGCGATGGAGAGTATCGGCGAGAGCGATCCTGTGGCGATCTCGTTTGCTATGGCCGGGACGGTACTGTCGCTCAAAGGTAAACATGTAAAGGTGTCTACGCCTTTGCCTGCTGTGCTAGTGAGCAAAGTTTCTGGCCCCGGTCAATTTCCCTTTCTGGTGTGTTTGGGCCAAGATAACCGCTGGTATGTGGCGACAGTAAAAGATGTGGTAGCGCTGCACAGCGAGGTGGCACGTCTGCGAGAAGCGGATAACCTAACGGTTCCGCAAGATTTGGTGAATGCGCCTGGAAAGTCACGTAAAGGAAGTGATGAGACGGCAGCTGTGGTAGAGAAGATGCCGGTGCTGCCAGCGCTTGAAGCGCAAGCGCCAGAGGTGAAAGAACAAGGCGAGAAGGTACAGGCGGTGGCCGCGAAGCTGGCGGCGAACCCGGTGGGTCAGCTAGAGAATCCGAAGGCGGTGGTCAAACAGCGTAAGCGGCTGCAGAAGTTAGAGAAAGATTTACGCGATCGCACTCGTAAGTACGAAGATCACACTCATCGCTACTGGTTAGAATTTGTCAGCCTGATGCAAGTGCTCGAAAACTTTGAGTGCTTAGAAGACAATGCGCCGACAGAGATGGGACAGCTCTGTGCGGCGATTCGCGGTGACAATGTGCTGTGGCTGGGAATGGCACTGGCCTCAGGAGAGTTTGACGGTTTAGAACCACAACAGTTCGCGGCTGCCTGTGCAGGCATTTTAATGGAAAATAATCGTCCAGATACCTGGCTACGCTATCAGCCAACTTATCCGGTCTTAGAAGCGTTGAGCGGACTGCGCACCTTGAGGCGGCGTATTTTTCAAGAGCAGCGGCGGCAGGATATTCAAATTCCGGTTTGGATGGAAGAGAATTTGATTGCGCTGGTAGAACAGTGGGCGCTAGACGTGGAGTGGAGTGAGCTGTGCGATAATACCAGCCTGGATGAGGGAGATATTGTTCGCATTTTGCGCCGAACGCTAGATTTTTTGTCACAGATTCCGCATGTGCCCTATTTACCCGATGAGCTGAGGTCTACAGCGCGGCAGGCAGCCTTTCTCTTAAATCGGTTTCCTGTGAACGAAGCGGCAGGCTAGCTGTTCAATCAATCTAGATATAAGCGGCTCATGGCATAAGTGTCCTGCTAAGTATCGGCTTGATCGGGTTACCAAATTTTGCGCATTTGGAGCTCGAAACCGGGTAGTTCTGGCGAGCAGCTAACGCTTAGAGGGCTCGCGAGTATTTCAGGCGTCGTACCAGGACGGTAAACATGAACCGTTTGCTTTTGTCTAGCTATGAGCAGTCCCAACAGCGCACCGTTATCGATATATTCTTGCATTTTGTCCTTAGGTTGGTCATGGGGTGAGAGCTCCGTGGCAACGGCTTATCTATTAGTGTATCAAGTGATTTACTTTGCCTAGAGGACCTTAGAAGTTGCAGTCAGTGGGTAACGGTTCGGTCTCTGTCAGCTCAATCGCAAAATCGGTTGGAAGCGTAGTGGTTTCAAATCCGTTGCTAAAACTGCCCTGCATGGCTTGAGATTGATAGCCTGTCGGATACATGTGCGATCGCACAATTACTACTTCATCCGGTTCAATCTCCACAGGCCCACCGGAGCGCGTAAAGGGCTGTTCTTCAACATGGCTATGGGCAAGAATACGGCGGTAAAGCAGGTTGCCGTCTTCAGTGATGACTTCCCACCAGTTGGCATACTGATCGCATCCTGTATCAGGGCTTTTGATGGTGACAGAAAAGGTATAGCCGTTAGCATTGTTCGTTGTAGCTTCTACAGCTATAACACCAGAGCGTTCTTCTTCTGGTGCTGACATCTCCGATCTGACTTCGGTCTCTTCGGGCTGCTCACGATATTGCGAATCTGATGCTTCCTGGGCTGTACAGCCAAAAAGAATCAGGCTAACGGCCAGTGCGCGAAGCATGAATTTCATCTTGCTACTAATTCTCCTTATGCCAATCTTGAGCCTGCTGACGAATCTCGTTGAGCTCTTCTTCGGACATTTTATCTAAGTTTTTGAGGATGAAATTCATTCGACCCTGAGAGCTGAGTTTTTCTCGGTGCCGATCTAGAAAGTCCCAGTAAAAGAAATTGAAGGGGCAGGCATTTTCGCCGACTCGCGCTTTTTTGTCGTACTTGCAGCCTTTGCAATAGTCACTCATTTTGTTGACATAGTTGGCGCTTGACGCATAGGGTTTTGTGGCGAGTACGCCGCCGTCGGCAAAAAGCCCCATACCAATGACGTTAGTTTGCATTACCCAGTCGTAAGCATCGATAAAGGCTGCGTGGAACCAGTCTTCGACCGCTTGGGGTGATAGCCCAGAGATAAGAGAGAAGTTGGCTAAAATCATCAGTCGCTGGATGTGATGAGCGTAGCCAGTGCGCTTGACGGTGTCGATTGTTTGATGGAGGCAGTTGAGCTGGGTGTCACCCGTCCAAAAGAAATCGGGTAGGGAATAGGTGTGCTCGAAGTAGTTGCGAGACGGGTAGTCATCATCGACATGGTTGTAGATGCCGCGCATATATTCGCGCCAGCCAAGGACTTGGCGGATGAAGCCTTCTACGCTGTTGAGGGGAATGGAGGGATCGGCTTCGTAGGCAGCGGCGATCGCATCAATGACTTCCATCGGTTGCAATAGCCCAATGTTGAGATAAGGCGAGAGGAGGGCATGCCACATCGTGTTTTGGCCAGTAACCATGGCATCTTGGTAGGGGCCGAAAGTAGGCAGGCGATCGCGCACAAAATTATCTAAAACTGCCAGCGCCTGCTCTCTAGTCACCGCCCAGCCAAAACTGTCAGCGTCTCCGAATGTAGGATAGCTTGCGGCTTCTACACTTGCTGTAACGGTTTGGGTGATTTCATCTGGTTCAAACGTTAAAGGCTCAGGTGGAGAGATTTTTCCTTTTGCAGGCTTGCGGTTTTGCTTGTCAAAATTCCAGGCGTCTCCAATCGGTTTCTTGCCGTTCATTAAAACGTCAAATCGTTTTCGGCCTTCTCGGTAGAATGATTCAAGAAGGAGACTTTTGCGAGAAGCTGCCCACCCTTCAAAATCCTGCTCTGACCATAGGAAATGGTTGTTTGCTGTTTGAACCAGGTCGCAAGATAGCTTTAACTGACTCAAAAATGTGGAGAAAGGTCGGTCAGCGGGTGCCATAACCCGCAGCTCGTCGATACTATGTTGCTTCAGCCATTTTTTCAGCGGTGCTTCAAACGTATCTGCTGTTTCGTAGGTGACCTGCCAGCCATCTGCTTCTAGCTCCGCTGCAAAGTGACGCATTGCTGACCAGATGAGGATGAGCTTTTGCTTGTGATAGCGGCGCTCTTTGGCGAGTGTCAATGATTCAATCAGGATGATGGGCGTATTGTTTTTATCTGTCTTGCGGCTAGCGATCGCGGATTGCCCCTGCCAGAGCTGATCGCCTAGCACCCAAATACCAACTGTTGTCATATACCGCTCTATCTTCCTTAGATCCCTCTTTTTCTCAGATATAGTTTATCGCTGTGTCTGAAAATTTGCAGAGCTGTATTTTCTTTTCCTCTCCCACTTGACTTTGACGTAGCGTAAGGGTTTTACCATGGGCTCATTCACAGGTCGATGGCATTGTTTAAGCGTAAAAGGAGGAGGCTTTATGGAAGCGATCGCACTAAAGATAGGAGAAATCGCTAAGCAAACTGGCGTTTCTACTCGAACACTGCACTACTACGATCAAATTGGCTTACTGTCGCCTGCTCATCGGACCGATGCTGGTTATCGGCTGTATGACCAGTCGGCTGTCATTCGCCTACAGCAAATTATGTCTTTGCGGCAGCTCGGATTTTCTCTAGAGCAAATTCAAGACTGCCTATCAAAGCAGAGCCAGTTTTCTCCTGAGTCTGTTGTGCAGCTGCATCTGACTCAGCTGAAAGAACAGATAGCGTTACAGCAGAAGCTCTGTGAAAGGTTAGAGGCAGTTTCTACACGATTGCAGTCGATAGAACAAGACAGATCTCGAACAACAGAAACCATTGCAATTGAAGAGTTCATTCAAGTCATTGAGGCTATTACTATGATTGAGAAATACTACACGCCCGAACAGCTAGATTCGCTTAAAGCTAGAGCGACTTCGGTAGGAGAAGCCCGAATCAAAGAAGTCGAAGCAGAATGGCCGGTGTTGATTGCGCAGGCTCGTACCGCGATGGAAAATGGTGTAGATCCTCTCAGTGAAGCTGTCCAAGCCTTGGCGCGGCGTTGGCAGGCGTTGGTTCAGGAATTTACAGGCGGCGATGAGGAGATGGTGCGATCGCTAAACACAATGTATCAACAGGAAGGGGCTGAAGCGGCCAGTCAAGGTGAGGCAGATTCAGCGGTGATGGAGTACATGGGTAGAGCGCTCTCAAATCTCTCTGATAATTAAATAAATAGGACTCTTGTTGATTAGCTAGCTGCGCCCTACCTATGTTGAAAAACATAGCTCCAGATTAGCTTTGCTTAAGAAAGGTTTCGTCAGTGACTGAATCTGAGATTGTGTAGTAAATTTGAACTATAAGGCGTTCTTAAGTGAGTGAAAGCTAGAGTGCTTCGGGTCCGATGCTTGATGTCCGATGCTTGATGTCCGATGCTTGATGTCCGATGCCTGATGCCTAATGCTTGATACCTGATGCTTGATTCCTGACGCTTTATGTTCGGTTAACTCAAAAAAATATCTTAGGAGATGGCTATGAAATTGAGTCCATACCTTTCTTTCGATGGTCAATGTGAGACTGCGTTCAAATTCTACGAGCAATGCTTGGGCGGGAAGATTGCGGCTCTGATGCCCTATGAAGGTTCGCCGATGGCCGACGACGTTCCTGCTGATTGGGCCAATAAGGTCATGCACGGGGAATTGAAACTAGGCGACTACGTGGTGATGGGCAGCGACTGTATGCCAGGAAAATACGAACCTGCAAAAGGGACTTACCTGATGGTTGCAATAGATAGCCCGGATAAAGCAGAAAAGGCATTTAATGCCCTTGCAGAAAATGGAACGGTAACCATGCCAATTGCAGAGACTTTCTGGGCCGCGAGATTTGGGTCGCTAATCGATCAATTTGGCATCCCTTGGATGATCAACTGCGATCAGCCTGCTGAGTAGATCTGCGTAACGGTTGTACATCTTGGTAGATAGCAGCTAAACCGGTGTGACTCTACCGTGCAATGGTGCGACTAGCCTCACGCTTTTTGACGGGTAGATTTTTCCATCGAATTAACTGCGTACACAGCCAATCGATCTCTGCTCGACTGCCACGGATGCTGAGGCTTCCAGTCGTCTGTTTGGATTCCTTAGCGAAGAAAAACGAAAGTTGAGAGTATCTACCTATCGCAGGAGAAATTGCTTCGATTGCTTTTAGCTCTAGATGTGACAGCTGAGTTTGTCTGTCTATGTTGGCAAGATCGGTGTCTGGTCTGCCCGCTACATTCGCATTTTTTAGTTTGTCGAGTCTGATAAGTAGGGGCCCGCCACTCGGTAACCGTAACCGCAGTGAAAAGTGATCTTTTCCTGTGCCCTGACGACGGGACTGCAGTCGATCAGCGACACTAGCGATAATCAATGCCGCTGCCCACAAAAGCAGCGTCCCGGATGAAAAAAACAGCCCTCCGAAGACAAAAACAACTGTAACAGCGAGCAAGAAAGCATTGATCGCACCTTTGTCGTTGAGGAAGGGCTCTCCAATGAGACGGTCTTCAAAGAACTGAATTTCAAACTCAAAAAAGTTTGAACTGGTTTCAAGTGCGCTGTAGTCGAGGCTGAGTGGCTGAGGGTGGTCAGCTTCGATGACAGCGCTATCAGTTGCGGTCTGTAGTTCAGAGGACTGGTGCTCAGTTGATTCTACAGAGGCAGGCTCGGTCAGCTGCCGTAGCGCTTCTTCTGCAGAGGTCGTTCGTTCAGCGAGTGCCGTACGGGTGAGCTGTTGAATGCAGTGCTTGAACGTGGGAGAGATACGATAGCTGTGTAGTGCCTGATGGAGATTGTCTAGGTCTGCTGGATGCTGACCAGTGATGAGATAAATCAGGGTTGCGCCCAGGCTGTAAAGGTCGGAGGCGGGTACGGCCCTGCCGCCAAACTGCTCGGGTGGCATGTAGCCATAGGTGCCAACGACGGTCATCGTGCCTGTGTGGCTGACAGTATGCACAGATCCAAAGTCGACCAGGTAAACCTTGAATAGCTGATCGTCATCTAGATTACTCAACAGAATATTGCTGGGCTTAATGTCTCGGTGCACAACAGCAGGATACCTGTTGTGCAAATAGCTGAGGATGGTGAGTAGCTGGCAGGCTAGCTGTCGCAGCTGCGCTTCTTGAAAAGTTTGGCCTGAGGCAACTAGGCTTTGTAATGATTTGGCTGCGATATAGCTTTGCACCAGTGCGAATCCCTTCCACTGGGTCGTTTCTACTTCAAAGGAATCTAAGTACCGAGGAATCGCCGAGTGGTTCAGCGACTTTAGCGTTTCGGTTTCTCGTTCGAAAAGTTTGATATCTTCCCAGGTAAAATCTGGCCCAAATAGAATCAGCTTGATAACAACTTGTTGCTCGTGCTGTGTGTCTTGAGCCAGAAAGGTTCTACGTCCTTTTTGTTTACCTAATAAGGACTGTATTGTGTATTGGTTACCTATCGTCTGCCCAATGAGCTCGTCGTCCATAGCTAGCAAAGTCGTTCTACTGCTGTGTTCATTTTGCTATGGAATGCTAACGAACGGGCCATAGCAGTGGCCACTAGTCAGGATCTCGTTGATTGCTCCACTGCGCTAAGTACTGAGATAGCCAGCGAATTTCTTGATAGCTGCCGATAATTCGGATTCGTTCGGTGCGGGTATTGAGGTTGTGAAAAGTGAAGCTGAGCTCAGCCTTTAGTGGATTTTGGAATGGATTTTGGAATGGATTTTGGCCCAGTGATAGCGCAAACGTTGACGATATTTTGACGCTTTTGACAGAGAGCCGACTGCCGTGAAGTGTGCTTTCGCGAGGCGACCCGTTGGGCTGTCCTCTTCTGTCCTTCACGGGTGGCAGCATTGTCGTTAGGCTAAGGATCGTCCGTCCGTCAGATTCGCTGGTGAGCCTGAGCGTAGCGACGCGCTGCGTGTCGTGAGGGTTGCTACGCTTTTGAAAGAATAGGGGTAGCAGGGCTGCGACTGCGACGCTAGCTAGGATGGAGCCCGTTGCAATAACCGTACCACCGACAAACACGACAGTGCAGAGAATGACTGATAGGTACAGCTCTGCTTTTTGAGTGGGAGTCAGCTTAGTTTCTGAAGATTCAGAGCCTAAAGGCTTCAACCCTTCTCGAACGCGGATTGCAGGAAACTGAACTTCAAGCTTTTGCTGGGTAGAACGAACCTTGAAGGCGCCATAGGCGCGCTGTGCATTATGTGCGGGGCTGTATGACTGTGGACGAGGACTGCGGTGGTTTTTACTCGGGGGGCGAACGGGCTGCTTCGAGGCGATATCACTGTTCCTGGAAAAAGGCGCATAGGATGCTCTTCGCCGATGCTGACGTAAAGCTTGATGCGTTTCTACATAGGGTTTTACTAATATCAGCCCAGCACCGAGCGCTGTTTCTGCCTCGAACGATTCTAGATAGGGAAAGCATGCTGGCAGTTCGTAATTGCCGAGCGTTGATTCCTGCTGAATTACGGTTTGTTCTTTCTCTTCTACTGTGAGATCTGGACAAAAGAGCACGAGCTTGAGAACAACTCTATTGTATGAGTTTAAGTCTGTTGCCAGAAATGTTCGCTTTCCTACTTCTTGCCCGACTAGCCGGTCTATTCGATAGCGAGATCTGGGCTGTGTTTGTTCTTTTTGCCTTGAGTCTTTGGCAATTTTGTCTTCAGTACTTTGATATTGAGTACTTTGATATTGAGTACTTTGGAGCTCAGCGCTTTGATATTGAGTACTTTGGTCTTCAGTACTTTGATCTTCAGTACTTGGCTTTTCTTTGCTAGGTTCCCCTGTGCTCGACTCTCTAATGGGTTCAACAATTTGACCCATCATCTGAGCTGTCCCGTCTTGACGCTTCATAGGATAATCTTGATTTACAAACGCGTCCGGTTTGGAACGCCGATCGTTGATGATGTTTAGAGATAGAGGGGCATCTATCTTCTAGCTCATGTCCGTGTGTCTACTTAGTAACGTAGTCTATTCCTGGCTCAGTTACTCGTACAAACCCGTAGAAAAGACAGAATGTGCAAATTATTTGCACCTATTGTGAAGAGTGAATATAGCTATGCAAAATCAGGAAACCTCTGCAACGCTGGTAGACTGTGTTGCTCAGACGTTTGTGATTGCCTATAAGGAGCCTACAGAGCAGCTAACGACGACATTGAGTAAGTTTGGCTGTGATTGCAGTGTGCTGAGGCAGGTGCATCAGCCAGGCTACGAGACTTATTCGCCTAGCTTTTTATGTCTGTTGAATCACCGCAGCGCGTGGGAGCTTGCACTGCGTTCTGACAAGCCTACGCTGATTGTGGAAGCTGATTTTGTGCCGGTCTCGAATTTTGGGCAGCTGCCGCCGCCGTTTGACCCGGCTGATGAAGCGTTAGGAATTGCCTGGCTATATACCTGCGCCGCTCAGGTTTATAACGTTTCAGACGCTGGCTGGGCGCAGGGCTATTCGACGTCAATGGTGGCCTATGTGGTAACGGCTAGAAGTGCGCGATTGTTAATCGATTTAGCCGCGCAGGTGGAAAAAGATCCGGGCCCTCGTACCTATTCTCCTTGGGATTCGGGGATTGAGTATTATCTACGTGACTTGGGATTGCACAACTATGTGCCCTTTCGCAACTACGGAGAGCACGGCGGATTGCCGAATCCTGAGCATGGTAAGAACAACTTGAGTAAGGCACATCGGGCAGATGTGCTGTATGGCAAGCTGGCGTTTGCGCCGATGTATGCCGCTGTAGAAGGTCGAGTGAGGCGCTGGCAGTGGTGGAAAGCAAGGAGCTATGCGCGGGTGAAGGGCCTAGGGCGGCTACTGCTGATGAAGTATTTGCGGGCGGAAGTGATTAGAAAGTCGAATCAGGCCGGGCGGCTGGTGAGATTTGCGATCGCCCGACACCTTACTTTTGCAATTCCTTTCTTTAGTCTACTCTCCTAAATGAGCGAGCGAGCTGAGTGCCTTGCCATCGACTCGGCAGACGGTCCACTCGTTCATTAGAACTGCACCAAGCTTTTTATAGACTGCGATCGCATCTACATTCCAATCCAGTACGCTCCATTCAAATCTTCCACAGCCTTGTTCTATCGCGTGATTTGCCAGATGCTTTAATAACGCGGTTGCAATACCTTGCCTACGGTAGTCAGGTAGAACGAAAAGGTCTTCTAAGTAGATACCAGGCTTCATTAAGAACGTTGAAAAATTGTAGAAGTAGGTCGCTGACGCTACGACGTTTCCTTCGACTTCCGCCACGAATGATTCTGCGTATGGCCTTTCCCCAAATAGGCATCTGTGTAAATCTTCCTGGGTGCCGACCATTTCGTGGGCTAGCTTTTCATACTCGCTGAGCAGCTGACTGAACGAAAAAATAGCCGCGACATCGTCAGGTGTTGCGGGGCGAATAGTGATAGACATAAGGGTTTGAGCTGCTAAAACTGATAAATTCAAATTAACCGGCTGGTGACACGGCCTAGAATCAACTCGCGTCCAATGACACCAAAGGTCCGGCTGTCGCTGCCTTCGCTAGCATTGTCGCTGAGAACGTAGCAGCTGCCGTCGTAGAAAGCTTCTGTAACGCGTTTGATCATGCGGATTTTAGGCTTAAGGGGATGCCTGCATACGACGATCTCACCAGGAAATATTTTGGCAGTGCGTGAAATAGGCGTAACAAGAACATCTTCTCCGGCTCGCAGCGTTGGGAGCATAGAGTTGCCAGTAACGTGGAACCGCCAACGTTTACCGAGCGTCCACAGCCCGATCTCTTTCCAATCACGCCTGAGTTTCATGTGCCTGAAAGCTGTTAATTACTATCCCAAAAAGAAAGATCCTCAAAGGCTGTTGAACAGACTACAGGATCTTTCTTTCGGTTGATGCGAATGATGCTAGATAACGGCTTACTAGCTAGCGGTGTACCAAGAAACGTCACGACTCTTGGGTTCCCAGAAGATGTTGTGAATCGTTTGCACGGAGTCCGTTAGCTCTTGGCAGTGCTGGGTGCTAACTTCTACTTTACAAGCAGAGCAAAGCTTGGCAGCTTTCCAGAAGGTATCGTGCAAGTCAGGATACTTCTCTAGATGAACCGGCTTGAAGTAATCAGTCCACAGAATCAACAGTTCATCTTTGGTGATTTGCGCCTGTTCTTCTTTGATGGCAATAAAGCGAGACATGGTGTTTTGATAAGACGCCATGGCCTGAGTGTCACCGCCTTCAGGATGCTGCAAGTCCAGGATTTTTTTGGTCATGGAGACGACGGCTTCTGCTGCAATTCGAGCAGAGGAAGGATCGTACACGCCACAAGGGCCATCGCAGTGAGCCTGAACTTCAGGGGCCGGGAACCAGGCCTTGAGGGTGGAAATAACGGTGCTAAGCATAGAGTATTGATTTACCTTGAGTGATTTGCCCTGAAGGGCCAGGGTTTTGACGCTTCAGATACTTTACGGCTTTAGTATACCGCTCTAACTTTGGTGTGGCTAACCTGTTAAGGCTCGCGTTACGTCCCCGTGTTTTTCTCTATATCTTTGGGTACAAACCTCTTGTAATGTTTAGAACGAACGTATCAAGAAAAGGCGGTCAAGGGTTGAATAGCGGCTTTTTGCAAGGGCTTCGAGAGCAGTTGACGCTGCGGCGATTTGCGCAGATAGCGGTTGTCACGGCTGTATTATTGCCAGGGCTCGCAGCTTGCCTATCGGCGGCAGATGACTATTCCAATTTGCCGCCCTGCGTGGACAATACCTGTAACTGTGGCGATTTTGCTAGCCGTGATTTGGCGCAGCTGGTTTTCGATTCGTTTAAGGAAGATTACTACAGCCTGGATAGAGATGGAAATGGCCAGGCCTGTGAAAGTCTGCCACAAGTGGACTTAAGCCTGGAGCGGGCGACCTATTTTTCGAATAATGAGCATTTAATATTTGGTAATCCAAGCAATGCAGGTAAGGATAATCCGAACAATTGGCTGATGGAGCGGGAGCAGTATGTGCTTTCTTACGGGCGCGATCGCAACCTCATCAACTGGGCAAGCTGGTGGGTAGACGACCGGTGGCTAGGCCAAACCGATAGGCAAGATGACTTTCGCCCGGATGGTGGATTGCCTAAAGGGTTCTACCAGGCGACACCGGGCGAGTATCGGCGCAGTGGCTACGACCGGGGGCATTTGGTGCCGTCGGGCGATCGCACGGCTAATCCCAGAGACAACTCTCTCACCTTTTTGATGACCAACATTTTTCCACAGGCCAGTGAGAACAATCGTGGCCCCTGGCGAGCGCTGGAATCGTACGGTCGCGATCTGGTGTATCAGCAGGGAAAAGTGCTGTATGTGATAGCTGGCGTCTATGGCGATAAGGGCTCGGTCGGTAAGGTCACCGTTCCGGGGCGGGTGTGGAAGGTGATCGTTGTACTCAATTCTATTGAGCACAATATTGGACGTGGAACGGAGGTGATTGCGGTGGATATGCCGAATAGCGATCGCATTGAAGCCGACTGGCAGCTATACCGCACAACCGTTGACCGGATTGAGATTGCCACGGGCTACGACCTGCTCTCAGAAGTGCCGACCAATATTCAGTCCGTCATAGAATCCAGGTGAATGGAGTCCAGATAAGCATAGAGTTCATATCACCTCATGCTCAACAGTTAGGTTTTGATAGATAAGTCTCAATAGATACAAGCAATTATCCCGTGATTTACCTCTATTCAACGCCAGGGAGATCTTGTACTGTAATGACTCGCCCGACCTTCTACAAAAGCAGCTCTTCACAACCGTATGACAGTCATTGCCGCTCGTAAAACGTCCGACGCTATCATCTTTGCCGCTGATACTTTGGTTTCAGATGGGTTTAGTAAGGTCACCTCGTCTGAGTTGATCTATGCCAAGCTGTTTGAGCAAAACGAAATGGTGATTGGTAGCACAGGCGACTGCTATGAAGGCACCATGATGGAGCTGTTTAGCCGTAATCACAAGCCAATGGACTCAACTCGGCTGGGCGTGATTGATTTCTTGGTGGAGTTCAAAGAGTGGGTGCGGAAAAAAGAAGGCGGCTATTCACCTAAAAACGGCTTCCTGATTGCTTTTGATAACAAGCTTTTCCGCGTTTTCAAAGGCTTAGATGTGTATGAGGTACATGAGTTCGACGCTATCGGCGCTGGCCAAGACTTTGCTAAGGCGGCGCTGCACTTAGGCCATACCCCACGTGAGGCTGTCGAAGTGGCTTGTAAATTGTCGCTGTATTGCAGTGAGCCGATTACTGAGATTTCGGCGGCGTTGATCAAAGACTAAACGATTGGACCTGAACGCTTATAGCCTAGATCCTTTGTGTGCTCAGGTTTCGACCAGACAGGTCTTAACACCGGCTAAATCGCCTTTCGCCGTGTAGCCAAGAATGTACAGACTGATTTCGACTTCGCCATGGCGGTAGACTTTAAGCTTTTGAAGAGAGTCAGTTAAAAGATTTTTTAGCCGTTGTAGCTGAGCGAGTTGAGCTTTGTCTTCAGCGGTGTGCCAGGATTTTGGCGTAAGCGATCGCTCACAAAACGCCTCAACCTCGACTTCTATTAGCTTATCTGCGGCTGAAATATTCATCACCCTACGCACTAACTTCTCGTGTGTAGGCTTTTGTTCGTCAGATGACACCTCTGATGCAGACTGCCACACCACCTCAACCGGGTAATCTGCTTCACTACTCCACCATAGATCTTGGCAAGCCTCTTCTAGCTGAGTTTTGAGCGGGCTATCTGCTGTCATGTTTATGCCCTTTTGCGCCTAGCAATTCGACTTCACCCCTTTATACCGCCTGTTGAGTTGCTTCGGATACTTCTGAAGGCCACCGCATGCAGCTGACAAAGCAACTCAACTAGCAAACGCCCTAATGCATTAGGGCGTTTGCTATATCATGAAGGGCGGACTGACGACTTTTGACCTTTTTCATGCGTATTCTTCTCTGGCTCCGAAACGACCTTCGCCTGCACGATCACGAACCTCTCCACCGAGCGCTAGAAAACAAAGCCGACATCGTTCCGCTCTACTGCTTCGACCCTCGCCACTTTGGTCAGACCTCGTTTGGTTTCCCAAAGACGGGCGCTTACCGGGCCCAGTTTTTACTCGAAACGGTAGCAGACTTGCGCCAGTCTCTGCAATCCAAAGGAAGCGATTTGGTCATTCGGCAAGGAAAGCCAGAAGACGAAATCCCAGCTTTGGTTAAGGCGCTTGATATAGACGCGGTGTATTGGCACGAGGAAGTCACCAGTGAGGAAACGGCGGTAGAACGGGGCGTAGAGAAAGCACTAAACAATCTAAAAGTGACCTCTGAAGTGTATTGGGGTGCGACACTGTTTCATCCTGACGACTTGCCTTTTGACATCAACAAGCTGCCGGAGGTATTCACTCACTTTCGTAAATCGGCTGAAAAAGAGAGTCAGATCTTTCCTCCCTTTCCTGCTCCAGATAAGCTCTCAGCCCTTCCGGAAGGCCTCGACGCTGGCGCACTGCCCGCACTATCGGACTTTGGCTTAGAGAAGGCCTCAATTGACCCCAAAGGCGTGCTGGCCTTTAAAGGCGGTGAATCAGAAGGTCTAAAGCGATTGCAGCACTACTTTTGGGATGCCGATCGGCTTCAGGTATACAAAGAAACGCGCAACGGCATGTTGGGTGCGGATTACTCTTCTAAGTTTTCTCCTTGGCTGGCGAATGGAAGTCTTTCACCGCGAAAGGTGCATGCGGAGGTGCAGCGCTATGAACGTGAGAGAAAGAAGAACAACTCTACATACTGGATGATTTTTGAGCTGATCTGGCGAGACTATTTTCGCTTCGTCTGTGCGAAGTACGGGCGAAAGGTGTTTCGTAAAGGGGGCATTCGAGGATTACCCATTGAGTGGCAGCAAGACTGGAAACGCTTTGATCTGTGGCGTGAGGGCGAGACGGGCTATCCGCTGATTGATGCGAATATGAAAGAGATTGCAGCGACCGGCTTTATGTCTAACCGGGGACGGCAGAATGTGGCCAGTTTTCTGACCAAAAACTTAGGTATTGATTGGCAAATGGGCGCGGAGTGGTTTGAGTCGCTGTTGATTGACTATGACGTCTGTAGTAACTGGGGAAACTGGAACTACACGGCTGGTGTTGGAAACGATGCGCGTGGCTTCCGGTATTTCAACATTCCGAAGCAGTCTAAAGACTATGACCCTGACGGTAAATACGTGAAGCACTGGCTACCAGCACTTGAGCAGGTACCTGCCAAGAAGGTACACAGCCCTTGGAGATTGCAGCCTGTAGAGCAAAAGCGATTTGACGTGAGAGTTGGGGTGGATTATCCGAATCCGGTGGTGGATTTGCAGAAATCTGTTGCAGCGAATGAGAAAAAGTATGAGGCGGCTTGGGATAAGAAGAAGGGGCGGCGGTAGATTTGACTATTGTTGAAACAAAATAGATTAATCACATATGTTGTCGCGACGTGGTTATATCCATGTCCGAAGCCAACTGGCAGCATTTCAAATCTTCCATGACCCTGATAGCAGTAGGCTTTTGCCTTTTTTAGCTGAGGCTCTTCTAGATAACTGAGATACTCATCCCAACTCATGTCGACCCAGCTATTGATTAGGGTAGGTGTTTTAATCGCAATCGCCGTTAATTCCTCTTACTTACAGGCCTCCAAAAGATTGTATCGTCATGCAGAGATAGCCTAATGAGACGATGCTTTTGGAAGGTTCTGAAGGGTTCTATAGCGTCTGTTGAGTTTCTTTGTTGTCTTCTGCTAGGTTGTCTTCTGTTAGCTTCTAACTAAACGTATCGCACTGATCGACATCTCCTGTTTCTAAGCCGCGACTAAACCATTCTACACGCTGCGCAGAGGTGCCGTGGGTAAAAGAATCAGGGGTCACATAGCCCTGTTGATTGCGCTGCAAAGTATCATCACCGATTTGACTGGCCGCGTTTAGGGCTTCTTCGATGTCACCTTCTTCTAATAGACCTTCTTCATTAACGCTGTAGGCCCAAACGCCCGCAAAGCAGTCGGCCTGTAGCTCTTGGGCGACAGAGAGCTGATTGGCCTGGGTTTGGCTCATGCGGCGCTGAGCAGAGCGGACCTGGTCTGAAATGCCCAGCAGGGTTTGAATGTGGTGACCTACTTCGTGAGCGATCACATAGGCTTGCGCAAAGTCTCCAGGCGCGCCAAGCCTGTCTCTAAGGGTGCGGTAGAAGTCAAGATCGATATAGACCTGTTGGTCGGCGGGGCAGTAGAAGGGGCCAACAGCGGCATTAGCAGTCCCGCAGGCCGACTGAACCGCGCCCGTGAAAAGTACTAGCTGTGGTTCGCGGTAGGGGCCGCCAAATTCTTGCGGAAAAATACTGTTCCAGGTGTCTTCGGTTTCAGCTAGTACAACAGAGACAAACTCCGCTAGCTCATCCTCTTCGGGAGAGGTGGCCTCGTAGGGGCCACCCGCAGGAGACTGGCTGACCGGCGGTGGCGCAGCAGCATCTAACAAAATAGTTGGATCGCCGCCCAGTAAGGTAATGACGACGGCAACAACTAGCATGCCGATACCACCGCCACCAACGACCATTGGGCTCCCGCCACCGCGACGATAGCCACCTCTCCCCCGCCTGTCCTGTACGTTTTGACTGCGGCGACCTGTTTTCCAGCGCATACCTTTTTGAACTCAGTGACGACTTGATAACCAGGTTTGCGTCTCCGTATGGCTACGGAGCTGCAAATTCATTGACAGCGTATCATTTCGCTCGGTTCGGTTTGAGCCTCTTTGGTTTGATCTTGTTTAGGCCTAGCTGGCGGCGTTTTCTTCCCGCTTGATTTGGCACCGTTTGATTTGGCACCGCTTGATTTGGCAGGGGGCTTTAATTTTTTTGAATAGGGCGATCGCCCGCTCAAAACAGTCCGCTTCTCCGGTCGTACATCCTCGCTGGAAGTAAGCCTCTGCCAGATCGCAGGTCGCACCGATCGCCTGACAAAGTTCTATGGCCTGGTCGTGAAGCGCGTGAGTAGAGATTTTTCCCTGATGCTCGGTTGCTTGATTGTCTAACTGCGCTTGGTATCGGTGTCTGTACAAAACGGCCAGTCCAGTGAGCGCCCTCGCCTTCACCTGCACATAGTGTCCTGTTTCTGCTGACTGAATGGCCCTTTCGTATAGGTTTTTTGCGCGCTCGAAAAAGCCAAGCTGGCCAAAGGTTTGTCCTAACAGCTGTAAAAAGTAGGCATACCGGCCATGCTCATCGTCGGGGCCAGCGGTAAACTGATGCTCAATGCTGTTTGCTAGCGTGATCGCTGCTGGGGTGTTGCCCAAATGCGCCTGGACAAGGGCTAGCCCGACGGTTGCCTTGTCTGCCCAGGCTTGGTGAGGGGTGTTGGCTGCGATCGCAATTACTGTTTCAAACTGCTCAGCGGCCTGTTCTAACTCCCACAAATCAATCTGATAGAGTCCAATACTCAAGTGCGCATCCACAGTCAGCATTTTGAGAGCGTAGGTATCTCGCTCAAGCATAGGAATGGACTTTTGCGCTTTCAGGTTTTCTGTTCTTTTAGCGGTGTCGGCAAGGGTTTTTTGTTGACAGGCGATCGCACTATGCACATCTCCCATAATCCAGTGCACATCGCCCAAAATATTGTTCAATTCACTCTGACTTGTTTTTACACGAGGTAATACCTGCGTAATGGTCGTAATCGCAGGTTGCAACAATCCCATTCGGTAAAGGCTGCTAGCCAGCGGTAAAAACTGTCGCCACTGATTGTGACGACTTTTGAGTAAAACGGCGGCAGCGCCGTCGTAATTGCCGATAGCAATTAGATGATAATAGGCTTCTAACGCTTGAAGGGCATCGTTGACAGAGGCGATGCTTTGAACCTGAGCGCTCCAATAGGTGGCGGCGGCTCGGTTGGTTGGCTGCCAGTCCTGACTGTTTCGTAGCCGGGCAATGGCTTCAGCTCGGCTGACAGGATGCAGCCAGTATATGCCTTTGCGACAGTCTAGAAGCGAGCGATCGCGCAGTGAGTTGATCGTTTGTTGGTGAATGCTGGGGTCTATGTCCCACATAAGAGCAGCGATCGCACCTGCTTTTAGCCGAGACTGCTCTTGATACCGATAGCACCCTAATCGGCAAAACAGTCGGTAGGCATCAGTATCTAGCTGCTGCAATCGGTTGACCTGACTGCCTACCAGATTCCTTAAATCGGCAGTTCCCAATAAGTTCGCACTGTTTTCTTGCCAGTAAGCCGTCAAATCGCCTTCAAAGTCTTCTATCGCGGCCGCGCATAGAATCTCCATTGCCTTGGCATTACCGCTGTACGCCTGGTGCATTTTGCTCAAGACGTCTATGTGCTGGCGTAAAGCAAGATCGATGCCGTGCGATACGAAGAACTGTCGCCAGGCCTCCGCAGCGAGACCTGGTAGGCGATAGTGATGCACCTTTATCCCCGGTTCGCAGAGGCGATCTCGGCTGGTAATCAATACGGTTGCCTGGGCAGCGCTCAATACTCGCAGCAGCTCTACATAGTGGCGGTGCTCGGCGACAAACTGCCCATTACTATCTAGTGCAGGTTCTAAATTATCGATTAAAACGCAGATGCGTCCTGCTCTACACCCTGCTTGCAGATGATGCTTTAGCCGACTGAGCGTGATGCCAAACTCTCTGCCGGGCTCTTCGTTGAAAGACTGCCTGAGCCATTCTTCAACCACGCTCTCGATGGGGGTAATGCTGGCAGTTTCTTTGGCCATTAACAGCTCTAGTACCTGGTCGAACCGTTGAGCGTACTGCTGAGCTAGGGTCGTTTTGCCAATGCCGCCTTCGCCTTTTATGACGATAATTTGATGGTTCTGACTGAGGCTGTCTAGCGTCTGAAGGGCACTTTGGCGACCGATGAAGCCATCGGTGAGATGGGTTTGCTGCGGCGCGGGGGCAATCTGCGTATGAACCGGTGTCCCGTGCCTGTCTATTTGCGCCTGGACGCCGCGGATACCGGCAAGGACTGTCGCGCTACCAGGTGCGCTTTGGAGGGTGCGCTTGATGCGGTTTTTGAGGCGCGCTCGCAAATTTCCTTTGGTAATCCGCTCCCCTAGCGCCTCAGAAAGCAACTTCCACAGCTGGGAAGCGACATCCTTTACATGCCCTTCGCTGTAGCCAGCCAATGTCGCCACCTGTCCGTAAGTTTTGCCCTGCCAACTCTGCTGAAGAATATAGCTTTGCAGATCGCTCAAATGTTTTCCCGTGCGCTCGTACAGCAGCTGATCGGCATACTCAATTGCGGTCTCTATCCCCATATTGCTTGTTTTACCCGGTGCGAGCTCTCCTCATTGCAAAGTAGACTACCAGCTGCCCGGTATAAGTTCCGCTCAAGGCGGCGTCCTTTCCCAGACCTTCACAGACTTTTTCCGACTGACAATCTTACACCGCAGCGCCTAACCTACGAAGGCGGTCAGACCTGTCATGCCTACCACTTTGCTTCCCTCATGCTGCAAGCCGCATAATGCATCAACTTTTGCAGTGGAATCACCGACTGACGACCGCAGACCTACGGGAATTATTGAGCATAGATGAGGTGAATACAAACTGACAGATCCGCTTTGCTTAAAACTCACTCTCTTTCATTTGTCTTCAATCGTTTACTGCTAATTTGTTTCTCTCTCTTTTCAGCTAATCGCTGCGACTACCTATGAGTTCCTACGCCACCCTTCCAGCCGATCTGAATCCCCACGCACTGCCTAAGCATGTCGCTGTCATTATGGACGGCAATGGCCGCTGGGCCAATAAAAGAGGGCTTCCTCGTGTGGCAGGCCACAGGCAGGGCGCAAAGACCCTCAAAGCTCTGTTGCGGTGCTGCAAAGATTGGGGAATTGGGGCCTTGACTGCCTATGCTTTTTCAACCGAGAACTGGGGTCGACCTACCGCTGAAGTTGACTTTTTGATGGTTCTGTTCGAGAAAATGCTGCGAAAAGAGCTAAAAGAAATGCACAGGGAAGGTGTGCGCATTCGCTTTTTGGGCGATCTTTCTACGCTGCCAGCTAGCTTGCAAAGAGAGATTTCAAGGGCGATGGAAGAGACCGCGAATAACACGGCTGTTGATTTTAACGTGGCGATTAATTACGGTAGCCGTAACGAGATTGTTCAGGCCTGTCAGCAGGTCGCCGCAAAAGTAGAACAGGGTCAGTTAACGCCCGCAGAGGTGACTGAATCGTTGATTAGTCAGCATCTGTATACAGCCGGTTGCGACCCTGACTTGTTGATTCGCACCAGTGGCGAGCAGCGACTGAGCAATTTCTTACTGTGGCAGCTAGCCTATACCGAAATGTATTTTACCGATGCGTTTTGGCCAGATTTTGACCGGACTGAGTTTCATCAGGCGCTAGCGACCTTTCAATCGCGCGATCGCCGGTTTGGCAATGCGAAGGATGCCGTTGTAGCGGTTCAGTCAGTAGGGCAGGATACGGTAGCGGCGCAAGCGGCCTTAATTGCGTAGGGGCTTAGCCGCATCCCCACCGCTATGGCTATGCTGCTTAATGAATAAAGTCGAGCTAAGGGCTAACCGCATTATTCGAGAACGTATCGAGCGCTCTAGCAATTTGCTGAATTCCCTCATTTCCGCAGCTGCCCAGCTGATGTCGCCCGCCTAAGTATCTTGGGTCGTTGTAGGCAACTGTCACCTCTCCATTTTCATTCTCCCAGATCAGCATCTTCTGTGGCAGATCGATCGCGATGCTCTGCGCGCACTGCATCAGCGGCGTACCTAACTTTGGATTGCCAAAAATAACAACCCGTGTGGGTGGCAATGTCAAGTCAGCGCCCGCTGCGTTTTGCGCATGATCTACCGTCGTAAACACGGTTAATCCCCGCTCTTCTAAAATGCTGATGAACCGCTGTTCGGTTTCTTCTACGCTATAGGGACTTTCTTTCATCACCAGTCCAGTGGGCGTCGGTACCGGTAAGGTGTTTCCTGATCTCGTGCCCAGTGCCATCGCAATACTAACAATTGCCACCGCGCCACCGAGTCCTGCAATCTGTCGCCACAGTAACCGATTCATGTCTTTTCCTCACGCCAACAATAGCAAAGTCTAATCTTCTTTTGGATTCACCGCATTATAAATTGCTGAGTAATCTTCATTGGCCAAGCCCTGCTCAATCGCCTTACTGGCTATTTGGCTAACGCCTGCGGCTACAGTGGCGTCAATGCCTTGGTTGGCAGCGGCCTGTACAAACAGGTTCATATCTTTGAGCAGGTGTTTGGTCGGAAAGTTGGGATTGGCAAAATTGTGATCGCACATTCGCTCCAGTTTCTTATCAAACGTCGGCGCATAGAGCGCGCTGTCTCGCACAATCGTCATAAATTTCTCTAAGTTCAGACCCTCCTTCTGTGCTAGCCCCAGGCTCATAGAAAACGCCGCTGTCAGGCTGCCAATCAGCTGATTCATCGCCAGCTTAGTCGCGGCGGCGGTGCCAACTTCGCCCATCAGCTCTGGATTGGGGCCGAAGCACTTTAGCACTGGCAGCCATTGTTCAAACTGCTCAGGCGTTGCCCCCACCATTAAAATCAGACTGCCTGCCTTGACTTGAGGAATGCTGCCGAGGACGGGCGCTTCTAAATAATCTCCGCCCGCTGAGCGTACCTGCGACTGGATGTCACGGCTTTGCGCAGGGGCGATAGTGCCCATTTGGAGGATAGTTTTACCGATGAGTACGGCTGGATTAGACAGCACGGTAGCTTGAATGGCCGCAGCGTCGCTGAGCATGGTGATCGTAAGTTCTGCGGCTGCGATCGCCGCTTCGGCTCGTTCAACGGTCTCAATCTGTGCCTGCTGCAAAGGCGCTAGCTTGTCTGGCGAACGGTTCCATGCGATCACCTCAAACCCTGCTTTTTTCAGCTGTAGAGCCATCGGGCCGCCCATGAGCCCGGTGCCCAGTATGCCAATTTTCATGCGCTCTTTTGCCTACTAAAACTACTTTCACATCATAAAATCACGCCGCGACAATCATTAAGACGCGTTAAAGAAGCGGCCAGCCGTTTCAAACATCTCCTAACCTGGTTTTATGTTCTGCGTTTTATGGTCTGCTGGGTTGTCGCTATGACGTAGGCCTTTGCTTCCTAGTCCATAGTTTCTCTTAGCCCATAGTTTCTCTTAGCCCATAGTTTCTCTTAGCCCATAGTTTCTCTTAGCCCAT
>CALDSK010000257.1 GCA_937911865.1 uncultured Synechococcus sp. | reverse complement strand
CATTTTTGAGGGCATGGCACTCATCGAATAACAGAAAAAAAGCACATTAATTTAGGAAAACAAGTATGTTAATACATTAAACAATTCATATGAAAAAATGATATTTTAAAATTTATTCAGAAAAGAAAGCCATTCAAAGAAAAGCTATTCAAGGAAACTCTTTGTCGTGAATTCTTTTTTCCTTAGCTTATTTAAAGTATATCTTTCGGGCGATTAGGCTGGCTGAGGCTGCTTGACGCTTTTTGAAGTGGAAACATCACAAAAGAGAGAAATATCTTAAAAATCTCTCTCTCATAACTGATGATATTTCGCTAAAAGAGTTTTTCCACCTTCATTAACCAGTAGCGGAATCAAGGCGCATATTGAGACAATCAGCCAATCAAACCAAGAAAGCGGTGTAAGTTTCAGTAGCGTCATTAGGCTAGGAACCACAATCGGCAGCAGCTGAAGACTCAGACTCAGGGCGATCGCACCGGTTACCCATCGATTAGGCAACCGCGCTTGCAGCTGCCAAAAAGTCTCTGTTTCAGACCGACAGCTCAGCGTATGGATGACCTGCGCAATCGTCAGTGCCATAAACAGAACAGTCCCTGAGCGTAGCCCCACGCCATACTGCCACAGCCCATAGACATAAGCCGTCAGCGCGCTCAAAGAAATCACAGTCGCTTCAAACGTAATACGTCCAAAGTCAGCTAGCCGAATAATCGGCGCATGAGGGTCGCGAGGAGGCTGCATCAGCACATCGCCTTCTGGCGGCTCTACTGCTAGGGCGAGCCCCGGAAAAACATCGGTCACCAAATTCAACCAAAGTAGCTGCATAACGGTGAGCGGACTGCCAATAGCCACCGCTGTGATCACTATCGTTACGATGATTTCGCTCAAATTAGTCGAGAGCAAAAAGTGAACTGACTTACGAATGTTGAGATAGGTTGTTCGCCCCCGACTCAGCGCATCTATGAGCGTACTCAAATTGTTGTCGGCAATGACCACATCAGCCACATCGTGCACACCGTTGCCGCTGCCGGCCCCCATAGCAATCCCGATATTAGCAGCTTTGAGTGCAGGCGTATCGTTGATGCCGTCACCTGTCATTGCGACAATTTTGCCAGACTGTTGAAGGGTTTGTACAATCTCTAGCTTGTTGGCTGGACTTACTCGTGAAAACACATCTACTTGGGCTAGCTGGGCTTGCTGATCTACGGCTGACAGCTCTGAATTTAGCCCTGTTAGCTCAACTGCATCGAGGACCGTAATCTCAGCATCACCATTTAGATACAGAGTCTGTGAGATCGCCCGTGCGGTTGGGCTTTGATCACCCGTAATCATCACCGTCTTGATGCCCGCTGTTTGAAAGGCTGATACAAAATCGGCCACCCCGGCTCGAATAGGATCGCTTAGGCCCACTAACCCTAACCAAATCAGATCATGTTCTATCAGATTATGTTCTATTGGCAATAGGTCATTATCATCAGCTGTTGCAACTACCTCGGTTGTCAGTTCAGAGACTTCTTTGTAGGCAAATCCCAACACCCGTAACGCCTGCCCAGCTAACTGCTGGTTGTATTGTTCTATGCGGTCGCGATCTCCTGCCGTCAATGGCCGCACCTCATCACGATGCAGCTGTCGATTGCACTGTGAGAGCCTACCATCGGGCTTCCTTTGACTGCAATGAACCTTGTATTCGCATCAGCATCAGGACGATCCACGGCATGTACTGTACTCATGATTGGATGGGTTTGCGTTCGAGGATACAGCGCAATGAGTGGGTATTGCGATCGCACTGTCCATCCATCCATCCCTACTGCTGGCAACATTTCCAGTAGGGCCGTTTCTGTGGCTGAACCAATAATAGTTGAGTGTTGAGGCTGCTGGACTTCGGCAGATGTCTGTGAAGGGGACTGTGGCGGGAGCTGAAGCTTGGCACTACTGCACAGAGCTGCAACCTGCATTAGTTTTAGCAGTCCGACCGGCGCATTTTCACCAACTGTACACTGTTTAAGTTCCGACTGCGGCGCTTCTGTATCAGAAGCTATCCATTCAGCATCTTTCATCTGCCATCCACTGGCGTTGAGCTGAATGTCAGAGATAGCCATTTTGTTTTCAGTAATCGTGCCGGTTTTATCTAGGCAAATCGTCTCAATTGCACCTAGAGCCTCTACCGCTGCCAGCGTTCGGATAAATATTTGACGATGGCGCATATCTTGAATCCCTAGCGCCAAGGTGGTGGTGGCGATCGCCGGTAGACCTTCTGGTACGGCAGCCACGGCCAGCGAAATCGATATTTTGAGCATGGGCAACAATTCATAGCCCCTGAGTACCCCAAGGCCAAAGACCAAACCGCACACTGTACAGCTCAAAAGCACAAGCTGCCCGCCAATGGTGTTGAGCTGGCTTTGCAGAGGCGTATCGGCAGCCGCAGCACTATTGACCATCTGTTGAATTTTGCCCAGTTCAGTATGAGGGCCGGTAGTCACGGCAATCGCTTGTCCGTGCCCGCCCATCACCAGCGTTCCCTTATAAACCATGTTGGTTCGTGCCGCGAGGGGTTGCGCGCCCTCACCTATGGGAGCGGTGGTTTTCTGTGCCGGGCGGCTTTCGCCTGTCAGTGCGGCCTCATTCACTACCAGGTCTTGCGCACTCACAATCCTGGCATCTGCCGCGACAAAGCTACCCGCTCGAATCACGAGCAAATCACCAGGGACAACACCAGTTGTCTCTACCTCATGAACAATCTCTCCTCGGATAACATCGGCCTGTTGTTCACTTCTTGTTTTGAGTGAAAAGATAATTTTCTCTGACTGACTCTCGGTAAAGTAGCCAATGATGGCATTAATCACCACAACGGCCATAATCACTACCGCATCAATCTGACCATCTGTGAAAAAAGAGATGCCTGCCGCTGCGGTGAGCAAGGTAACAGGCAACGTGGCAAACTGACTGAGTAAAATCCTTAGGCGTGATCGAGGGGCAGCCTCTAAAAGTACGTTGTAGCCATATTTTTTGAGGTGATTTCTGGCGGCTGCAGGAGATAGCCCTGAGGTAGTGGAAGTGGCGAAAAGCGTTGCAATTGTATCGACATCCAGCTGGTGCCAATTTTCAGGCCAGGATTCTGATATAGACTCCACAGTATCACTACTCGAATCCTGATAAGAGGACACCTTTGGAGGAAAAATCATATCGAAATATCTTCTTCAAAAGTGCGCTCTAGCTGTATACGAGTCGCTTCAATAGCATCGTCTTTGAGTAGACATCGATCTAGAAAACGAATTTTCCGTTGAAGTCGACTATGTGTTCCTTTTGGTCCGTTGGAATAATCAACCCAAAAACGCTTTATTCGACGCCAAAGCATAGGGAGCAGTGGTTTTTGATCTTGCGAAGTCATGGATAAAAAGCCTCCTAGAGCGAGTTGAATAACGAAGTGTCAACGCTATTTAGCGGTCAACTCAAGATTAGGCAAACAATTTGAGATCTTTGTGAAGATTTTTCCATCACCGATCAAAAGGCCACTTCCAGTTCACTATCTCGTCTTGGTCTTTACCATGCTCGTGGGCGTAGGCTCTACACTTCATTGACGTGAGCCGTTGCCGATCCCAGTTTAGGCACCCGATTAATCACGTCAATGATTAAATTAAATCGGTCGATCTGATTGTTAATCGCCAACTCTAGCGGTGTGTTAATGTTGCCTTCCTCTTTGTATCCGCGTACGTGAATTCTCTCTTGTTTGGAGCGGCGGTATACCAGTTTATGAATCAGCCAGGGGTAGCCATGAAAGTTGAAAATGACTGGCTTATCCTTAGTAAAGAGAGAGTCAAAGTCCCAGTCGGACAGGCCGTGAGAGTGCTCTGTTTCTAAGACCAGCTTAAATAAATCCACGACATTGACAAACCGTACCTTCAGCTCGGGAAATTTTTCTCGCAAAATTGCTGTTGCCGCAAGAGATTCCATGGTCGGCACATCGCCGCAGCAGGCCATCACTACATCGGGTTTGTCAGGTTCGGTGCCGTAGTCGTCGTTGCTGGCCCAGCTCCAAATGCCAATTCCCTTAGTGCAGTGTGCGATCGCCTCATCCATCGGCAAATACTGCAAGTGCTTTTGCTTATCCGAAATAATCACATTGATGTAGTCCACACTGCGAACGCAATGGTCTGCTACCGACCGCAAACAGTTCGCATCCGGTGGAAAATACACCCGTAACTACGGCTAAGGATTGGCTCAT
>CALDSK010000256.1 GCA_937911865.1 uncultured Synechococcus sp. | reverse complement strand
ATATATATATATATATATGCACATATATGAATTATATATTGTATACCTATCTATATATACTGCCATTAGTAATATATATAGAAGTATATAAGTATATTAAAGAGTGGATATATATAAATGCCTTATAGAACTGCGATCGCCCAAACCCTAGTAATACCAGCGCTTACAGAGCATCCCTACACGCCAAAACTTTAGTCCTTACCAAAATAACGTACCTAATATCGGCTTTTCATCTCATAGACACGCTTTCAACCTGTCAACGTCGTTTATATACCTGCGGATAAGTATATTTAATATACCCGTTATTGCCAATTTAGCTCATATTAGATATAATAGGTATATTGGGCTTAAGAGCACTCCCTTCACCAGCAAATAAGCCGTTGTCGCTACATAAACAACAAACATGAATCAAGCATCTTTCGCAGAACTCATAACAATAATTCTGGGGGTTCAACATAGTAGAGGACAAAAGCTAGCTCAGAGTCTATGTCTCGAAGACTCTGCTACTACTACCGTAGGAACCACCGCCTCTGTATTACGACGACTCTCCAGAGAATCGATTCAGGCTGCCGGTCTGACCGAAAAGCAATCAAACAGGCTCATGGCGGCGCTGACGTTAGGGCGACTAACGTATGTACCTGAATCCAGCGCTCAGAGAGGCGTCACAGTCATAGACGATCCTGCAATCGCCGCAGGCTTACTGATGTCAAAGCTGGCCTACAAAGACAAAGAGCACGCAGCAGTTGTTGTCATGAACGTGCGGCACCAGTGGCTAGCAACAGAAATCATCAGTATAGGAACAAAGAGTGAATGCCTATTTCACCCAGATGAGGTGTTCAAAGCAGTACTCAAACACGATGGGAAGAGAGTCATTATTGCCCACAACCATCCAAGCGGTGAGCTATCGCCAAGCCCTGAGGATATCGAGCTTACAAGGCAAATGGTCAGAGGAGGATATCTCCTGAACATTCCAGTTCTAGACCACTTAATTATCGGGAACGGAGACTTCAATAGCATTCGCCAAGCAACAGGCATCTGGGAAGAAATCAAGCAAGAAAACAAGAATTACTAAACGTCCAAGAAGCTGGCGATCGCACCTCTTCAAAATCGCATCGCTAGCTCGCTGTACCACATTCATGGATTCACGATGAGAGTGATCGCACCTAGAAACCAACAACTATCTCTATTCTCGCCAACTGTATCGCCTTGTGTCGAAGCAAGCATTCCATCAGCAGTACAGCAAGCCCTAGACCTGGGCGCAGCATTAGCTGTCTCTATTAGCGGTGGAAAAGACTCAGACGCCATGCTTAGACACCTGGTAACGCTACATAGGTCACAGAGATGGACAGGACAGCTATTCGCTATCACTGCTGATTTAGGCAGGATTGAATGGGCAGGAACACTTGAACACATCCAAAGCGTCTGTACTGAGTTGGACGTTGCGCTCATCGTCGTTCGCAGACAGAAAGGCAGCATGATTGATCGCTGGGACGAACGGCGGCAGGTACTAATAAGTCAGCAGCAGACAGAGGGAGAAGCGATCGCACCTTTGAAAGCAGAAAGTAATCTATTGGAGATCGCGCCTCTGCAAGAAGGCAGCAAGCCCTTCTGGAGCAGCAGCACAGCTCGATACTGTACCAAGGAAATGAAGACTGCTGAAGTTGACCGATATCTACGACGATTTAACGCCGTCGTGTGTGCTGTAGGAATCCGAGCAGAAGAATCTAGCAGCAGGGCCAAAAAGCCCCATTTCCAAGTGCGTAACGACATCACAACAGCCACGCTGAAGGCTTCTAGAGGCTTGAACGCAGAACAGCATGAAGAATGGACTGCTAGAGCGATCACACTCTGGATAGAAGGCAACTTCAAAGGTCGTTTAGCTTTAACCTGGAATGCTGTACTGGATTGGCCTGTAGAGAAGGTTTGGGAGAGTATGGGAACGTCCGTAGGAGAGTTACAGCAAAGACGTGCGCTTTATCAGTCTGGAAACCTCACAGCAGCGCTGAGGGGATGGCCTGCTCACTGGGCCTATGTGAGTGGGAATAGTCGGCTATCTTGCTCAATGTGCGTGCTGGCATCAGCTCATGATATTCACAACGGAGCAAAGCACAATTTAACGACTTGGCTAGAGCTAGCACTTATGGAAAAACAAAGCGGATGGAGCTTTCAGCAAGGCAGGTGGTTGAGCACATTAGACATCGACCTCCTAAAGCAAGTTCAAGCCTCAAAACGGCTCTCTGAAACACTGTACGAGCTATGTCTTGTGAAGCGATGGGACTTGTTGTTTACACTCACACTGCTAACAACTACACCAGTAGCTGTATTCATGCTGTGGCAAAACCAAGCGCTAGAGGCGATCGCAACTATCGTCAGTAGCAAGAAAGTAGGTATGGGCTCGGAAAGCATCTATGATATCGCTCGATAAAACAGAATTTCACTTGAACAAACTAAACGGATGTGCGGCCAAACAGACTTATCTTTCAAACTTCTGTACTGAAGTTGCCTTGTATACTTTACGTACTTTATATACTTCTATTTATATATCTAATTTTAAGATTAATTTATTCAAAGCTGTTTTATATACTAAAATTTCGTGTATATTATGTATAGATAGCTAATAGACTCGGTTGAAAACGATGTCCTCACTTTCCCCATTAGCAGAGAAGGCACTTGAGCAATGCTCAACGCAGTGGCTGAAAACGCTGCTCCGGGAGTTCTTACCTCAAATTATCGGCTTACCCAACACACCAGCAGGTCACCAGCAGGCGGAGCAGTGGGATGCTTCGATCAAAGAAAGGATGGCGCAAAGGGGGCTGGAGACGCCTACACAGCAAAAGAATCCAATCACCGACGTACGGCAAGTCATCAAAGCGATTGACCCTCAACATCCCGCACTGGATGAGGTGGGCTTTACGAAGGAGGAATGGACAGAAATCAACATGCCCTCTGAACAAGCTGTAGGTCGCCGGATGGCAAAGCCTATTGCCGATCCAGAAGAGATTGCTAGGCGAGCTGAGCTACTACTGAAGTCGGACTCATGGAGCCAAATTGCAGCAGGGTTGGCAGTCGTCACTGGGAGAAGAGCAGCTGAGGTGATGCAAACTGCTCAATTTGAGCGAGCTTCCCAATGGTCAGTCTGGTTTACAGGGGCTTTGAAGCGACGAGGGGAAGAGGTAGAGCTGCGATTTGAGATTCCAACGTTGGTCAAGGCTACGAGCGTTATCTCTGCAACGAAACGACTGCGGCGGGCTGTAGACACTGAGGGAATGAGTAATCGTGAGATCAATCGGGCCTACAGTCACGCGATTGCTCAGGCTTGCGATCACACCTTTTCTGATTTGGTACCCAGCAGAGAGGGCAAAGACAATCTCTATACTCATCTCTTCAGGTCGGTATATAGCACCATTGCCACCTTCTGGTACTGCCCGCCCGAAGTGCCTGAGCTGGAGTTCAGGGCCGCTGTCCAGGGCCATTATCAAATTCTTGAAGAGGGGCAGACGGAGCTGAGGCGATCGCTTGCAGCCAGCCGTCATTACTTCGACTACGAAATTGCGGACAAGGTGATTGCAGCGCATAAGGGGCAGCGCAAGGGAGTCAAGCTCGAACGTCCTGGCGTTGAGGTGATATCAGCATTTAGGCCATCGGAAGAGGTCAAACCACAGAAGGACATTGTTATGAGTCGCATTGGCATTACAGAAGACGATAAGCAGCGAGTGTTGGCTATTCAAGAAGAAATGAGTATCGGCACTCAGCAGGACACAATGCAGGTGATTTTGGACGCGGCTGATACGGCGATCGCGCTTTCTAGGGTCTTGAACTGTCAGCCAGTGGAGGTGGCTGAGCGGGTGGAAGAACTTAGGGAGGCGTTGGAGCAGCAGCAGCGACAGAACCAGGAGCTTCAGGCCAAGTTGGTGGAAGCAGAGCAGATGGTTGGCGTTGCAGGTAGCAGTAGCACCAATAAGGTAATTGAGCAGTCGTTGGCGATGGCGCATGAGTTCAACGCACATCTGAAGGCTGAGAATGAGCGGATTAGGCAGGAGCTGAGTGAGGCGAATCGTGAGGTTGGGCAATTGCGATCTCAGCTCTCTCGTTTTGAGGCTTCGCAGCAGCAGTTGACTCAGCTTCAGCAGTTACTCAGCGGCGGGCTGGGGGGTGTTGGTGGACAGGTGCAGCCAACGGTTCCCATACAGCCCGTTGCTCGGCCAGTGGCGCAGCCGCAGGGTGTTCAGCCTGTTGCGGCGACGCAGGCACAGACGACTGTGGAGGAGAAGCCCGTTGAAGAGGAAACCTATGCAGATAAGACTGAGCGGGAAATTGCCAATCTGATTCGCGAAATTATGCAGTACAACGACCAGCAGGCGACTGATGACAGCGAGCGCTGGTTAATTAATCAGTCTACGCTTAAGCAGCTTTCAACGCGATCGCAGACGATTATCAAGAGAGTGTTGGAAGGGGAGATGGCTGATGAGTTACAAATACATCACGACAAGTATGGGCTCTATGGCAGGAGGGCCAATGTTGGAAAAGACATTGAAGTGCTTAAGGCAGCGCTCGGAATCAAGCGGTGACAATACTGCGTAACCACCAAGATTGGGCATTCTTCGATATCACGACGCAAGCCTGCAAGAACAAATGGCTGATACCCAACACCAGGACTCATCCTTCAATCATGAAATTGAGCCAGCTCCCATTACTCGACATCTCCTAGAGCAAACGATAGCTATTCAAGACTGGCATCCCGCTTTTACGGGTCGCTGTCCTTTCTGCAAAAACGCCATGCAGCAAACAAGTCCACCACGAATACATTGGGACTGCTTATGCGGATGGATCGATGACTCTATCTAGACTCACGCGATCACCGACTAAGCTTGCAAAGACCAACGCTAAAGAGTGCGTGGCACAGTGCTTGTGTATTTTCACACCTATCAATATCCGGTACAATTAAGGCGACTAAGTACAGTTGTACTATTTTCTATAGTACAGAGGTAAATCACTACAATGTTTGCGGAATATCAACCATCTTGGCAAAACCTCATTAGCCCTGTGCAGGAGATTGCAGCCTATGAGTACCTCTGGACTCAGTATCCTAGTGTGCCTAAGCTAGCCAAGCTCTTTTCTGCGTTCAATCATGAATTGCCCTCCGTTATAGCGCGCGAGCAAAATGCATCGCCTGGAATAATCGAGGCGGTTAAATGCAAAATAGCTGACCTTCTTCCTTTCAGGCGCTTTTCTGCTCTGTTTTATGGCGATCTGGAGTATCCGACGACGCTTAGAGATGCGAAAAACCCTATAGAAGTTCTCTACTATCAGGGGAATTTAGATCTGCTCTCCTCTGAAGCTGTTTCCGTTGTTGGTAGCAGAAAGCCAACGGACGAGGGCCGCAGGCGGGCAAGAAAGATTGCTCGTCTACTGGTAGAAAACGATTTCACAGTGATGTCCGGGCTAGCGACTGGCATTGATACTGAAGCACATCAAGCAGCCATTAAAGCAAACGGTAGAACTATTTCTGTTATTGGCACAGCGCTTAACGAGGTTTATCCAAAAGAGAACACTGAGCTTCAAAGACAGATTGCGAAAGAGTTCCTACTGGTTACTCAGGTGCCTTTTTACCAATATTCAATGCAAGATTATCGCCGTAATCGAGGCTTTTTCCCAGAACGCAACAAAACGATGTCAGCACTGAGTCAGGCGACTATTATCGTTGAAGCTTCTGAAACAAGCGGGACTCTCATTCAGGCTAGAGCAGCACTGCAACAAGGCAGAAAGCTCTTTATATTGAAGTCGTGTTTTGATAGAGGGTTGGAGTGGCCAGAACGCTTTCTCAAGCGGGGCGCTATCAAGATTGAGGACGGCTCTGAAATACTGGAGCAACTTCGATAGGTATGGCCAATCTCTTTGGTGATGCAAGATGGCGACGAACCGATGATTCTGTTTGGCTCTACAATTGCCCTGAACACAAAGACCTGAATCTCATATACGGACGTATCTACACGGTCGGAGAGGGCTACCAGTTCTCTGATACTAATCAGCAAATCAGCAATCTCAAGGTTAAGCCTAGCGAAACTCAAAGATTGCGCTGGAAGCGAGTAGCTATCAGAAAGTTTGCAGATGAGCTAACGGCTCTGTTGAAAGCGAACATTCCTGAAGGCCGTTCTATGGCACTCATTCCGATGCCGCCGTCTAAAACATCTAGTCATCCTGACTACGATGACAGATTATTGAAAGTGGCACAGGCAGTAGAAACGGCTCTATCAACTGTCAGATGCTGGCCTGTACTGGAATGTATTGTGGACAGAGAAAGCTTACACTCTGGCAGTACACAAAGAACAGTGCAGGAGGTCTACAGAAGTATTGGCATAAACGAGACTATCTTCTCTAACCGCAACGAGGATGAGATATTTTGCTTGCTAGATGATGTACTCACAAGCGGTGCTAGCTTTTCGGCTGCACGCAACAAACTGCTAGAGAGATTTCCTGGGAAGAAAGTATCGGGCATTTTCTGGGCTAAGGCCGAACAACCGGCAATAGATGATTGGTAGCCAGAGCGATCGCACGGCACTACTTCTACAGCTGAAGATTGGTTACTTCAGGCAGCGGGAGATAGTCACGCTTCCACCAATCATCTCCTGGCAGTAACCGAGCAAAATAGCTGCCGCTTTCTGCTTTACAGCATACGTATAAGCCATCTCCGTCTGCCAAAATGTCTACCGGCTCGTTCTGCATAAACGCATTTTTCGTTTCATAGCGCAGCCCGACTGTCGTTTTAAGCGTTTGGTAGGCCAACGGCGTCACTTCTCGCCACCGCATCTGGCCATCATTCCAATCATGATCTATTTGGGGATGAGGCCATTCGTAAATCTGAGCCGTTAGCATGACCATATCAACACGCACTACTCTCAACATGCCCGCGTTTGCAGTACGTTGCAACGGCTTCGGCGGGGCTTAACCAGTAAACCCTATGCGATCTCTCAAGTCACTGAATGGGGCAAACTGCTCTCACTCTCAAAAATGAGTATCTATACTTATTCTCTTTTGCTGGATTTTCACACCAGAATAACCCAGAGTTTTACCAAACTCTCACGCATTTTCTCTCTTTTGTTTCTGCTTCCATATCTTCTAATCTTGCATTACTACAACAAAACATCCCTCTTTCTCACGCATTTTTCGCTTCATTGGCATAAGCTACAGCTCTGTCATATACTGCACTACAGCCACTTATTTCAGAAATAGCAAGCTGTGACTGGAGCATCTCTTTTACGGTTAAACAACCATCGCTCTCTCATGTCTTTTAACCAGTAATTACATGGTGTCTCAAACTTCTCATTCAGGGTTGAGAGATCGGATCATCACGGTTCGGCTCACCGCAGATGAGTATCAACAGGTTGTAAATAGAGCCACGGCAGCAGGGCAGCAGCAACCTGCCGTGTACTGCCGCCAAAGATTGCTAACACGCGATCGCAATCGGCCCACGGCCCTTTCACCGACAATGCTATCTGAGGTGCGATCGCTCAGAATGACTTTGGGTCGCCTCGGCAACTCACTCAACCAAATTGCGCATCGGCTCAATCAGGAGGAAGCTGTGGACGTTGAGCTGATCGAAGAGACTCGTGAGTTGATAGAGGCAATTCGCACTGAGGTGAGGGATTTTCACACGACTCTAAAATGATTGGTAAATCTACAACTGGCAACAACTTCTATGGCTGCGTACGGTACGCGCTGGATGAAGAAGATGGCTGTAAGCAGGCACATATCATCGGCGGCAACACCATCGGCAGCAGCGCAGCTGAACTCTCTGCTGAATTTTCTCAAAACCGGCAGGCAAAACCACATATTAAGAACCCGGTCTGGCACATTGCTTTGAGTTCACCGATGCACGAAAGACTCAATGACGCTCAGTGGCAGCAGGTAGCGATCGCTTACCTAGACCACATGGGACTGGATAGGAATAACCACCAGTATGTGGTCATTCGGCATCATGATGAGCCGCAAGAACATGTCCATATTGTGGTGAATCGCATCGGTGAAGATGGTCAGATACATCATCTTCGCTGGGACAGGTTGAAAACGATTCAGATCACCCGAGCGCTAGAGAAGAAATTTGACTTCCTGTCAGCCAAGCCAGGAGAGAACTTTCGGCAGCAGGTGCGATCTCTCATTGATAAAGCGACTCATGGCCAACCGAGCTTATTGACCTTCTGCCAACGGCTGGAAAAACAGGGTGTGGTGCCTGAGCTATATCAGCGGCAGGGAAGGGTGACGGGAATTGCTTACCTTTGCCAGAATCAGCGGATAGCGGGGTCTGTGTTGGGGAGAGGGCACAGCTTGCCGGGACTTCAGAAGATTCAGCAGGTGGACTATCAGCCGGAGAGGGATTTTGATTCGTTGAGGCAGGTGGGCTATACAAGAGTGCATGGGTCAAAGACACCTTGGCCTTCTCGGGCGCAGATTGCTTGGATGTTACGGACTGGGCAGCTGACGCCGCGCATTCAGCAATGGATGAAAGAGAAAGGCACTGACCCAGAACGGTTTAGAGAGTTAGGGTTTACTTATGAGCATCTGCGCGATGAGCTTCAACAACTCTCGCAAAGGGCAGTTTCTAGGACTCTTTCACAACGTGATACCTCTTCAAAAGAGAAAAACACAGGACTTGAACTTTGACTTATCTACTTACTCTCCTACTCGGCGGGTGATCCCGGAGCGTAGCGTAGGGTGAGGCCGCTGAGTAGGGTTTCGGCACACCTATAGAAAGTAGATACTGCTCTCCTAAGCATCTAACAGAAATCTGTCTTCTCGTTTAAAATCAGCTCAGCATCATCATGAACAAAACATTGAGCTACTACCTTGATATCCAATCACTTGCTAGGCTGACACGCAATAAGCGGGGCAATAAAGGGTTGCGGGCGATTGCTCAGGGGTGCTCCATCAGCGCGTCCACGCTCTCCCGAGTTGAGCGCGAGCAAGTTCCTGATATCAGCTCCTTTATAGCTCTCTGCGACTGGCTTGAACTCTCACCTGCGAGATTGTTCAAGAATTCAGCAGACCAGCAGCAGGGAGAGCGATCTCCAGATGATGAGTTGACCTTGAGTAAAGCGGATACACTGGCATTGCGGGTTAGAGCCGATAGTAGGTTAGACCCAGCGACGGCTAACGTTTTGGCGGTTCTGATTAAAGCAGCCTATAAAATTAGCGCGGAAATCAGCGACTGAGCGTATAGGCTTACCTACCGCCAGAGGATTGTGCTGCGATTTCTCGGGCTTTGGCGATCGCACTTTCGGCTATCCGCAGCTGCGTGGCAATCTGGTTCAGTTGATTACGGCGTTCTACGCCCTGGCGTCCTTCTATGTTGCGAGGGTCATGATTTTTACTCAGGTGAATCACTTTCACGGAGCGGGTCTGTTCGGCAGGCGCGAAGATGGCTCTTTGCGACATCAGTTTGTTGTACCAGTACTCTCTAATATCTGGAACGAGGCCCTCGGGCGTTTCTTTCATTCCTCTTTCCCATTTCACTGAATAGGAGACGGCTTCTACGCCGACGGGGGCAATGTAGTGGCCTTCGTAGCGAGCAATGTCGCCGGTCAACTGGCTTAGTTGCTCGTTCAGGGTGGCGATATGTTCGTCTATGCCAAAAGATGACGCTGGCTGAGGGCATCCACGGCGCATCAGCATCATGATGGCAGCTTCTTGGCGGGTCACGCTGAAGGACTCTACGCCGCCTGCTGAGCCACCCCGGACTAGCTCAAACTCAGCGTCTGGCTCTAGGCGCTGGGCCATGCCGCATACATCTACGTTTGGGCAGTCTTCGACCCGCAGCTCGACTTGCTGCATCATCGAAGCGCAGCTGAACCCTAGCCCGCATCTTTTTTCAGCCATCACTTACTTCCCAATTTTCTAGTTATTTATATTTGTATTTTAACTAGAAAATTGAGATGCACGGCAGGAGACAGGGCAGGCAGGAGGGGCGACAACGGCATAAGCGAGTAAACGGATAATTTGTATACTCAATTACGTGAGTAAAATGCACAAGCAGCGATCGCTTCGGAGAACGGGGCCGTTGGGTGCCTGCTGCACTTGGGATAACCAGTCGCAGCTGGGCGATGGCGAAGCCACTCCTACGGAGTATCACCCGTTCAAGCGCCGCAACAGGCAATCCCGGTTTGGATCGGGGCGATCGCACTCAGCAGGCTTCGCAATCGCCTATTCCTAGACTCCAAAGCGATTGCTATTCGGTCGGGTTTACCCAGGGGCGATCACTCATTTGATAATTTCATACGATTAGGCCGCTACCACGACCTTAGGAGTCTCTGTCGCAATGCCATCCTCAGCATAATCAGCTAAGTAATCCTCAATCACTTCTTGAAAATTGGCAGCTAATTCTGCAATATCAGCGCCTTCAAAGGAGAGTAAATCGCGCTCCATGCCAACCACTAGCCCTTGTAATGAATTGTCCCTCAGCATACGCCGGGCGTTAGCTTGGTAGCCCTTATGCTCTAAAACGATAGCCGTAGGGGTAGAAATCGCTTTACTCATTTTTGGCCCTGTCTCCAATCTGAATCATTTTCAGTTATCGAGTCGCAGCTTTTTATCAACGCATCCCAGCTATCAGGTATCTCACCTCTCTCCAAGAGCTTGGCAAACACTACGTATGGATCTCGTTTACTACCCGCTGTCCTGAGTTGCTTTGGCCCATTGATCCAGGCATAGGCAACGATTCTACTCTTACGGTCATAGCGGAAAAATAATCGATGGCGACTGGCCGGTTTAGTTCTGAACCAATGTTTGTAGGATTTTCCTAGCGTGTTTCCCTGTCGGTATCGGCTATCAGCTGGGTCGTTAGGAATCTCAACCAAGCAACTACGGACGATCGCCTTATACAACGAGACAATATTACTGCGCTCCCAATTATCAGGATTGCGTTCTTTTATCTTCCTAACGGCGATTGCTAGCTTTCGCATATATTCCTTGAAAGCAGGATGCGCGTAAAGACTCCAGCCGTTGATGACAACTGGCTTCTGCCTCACTGCGCAACCTCCTCAGCTTCAATCTCAGCAAAAAGATCTGACAGCTCAGCAGCGTCATCATCTGTAAATTCAAAACTACCAGGATCGAAGTTAACAAGGTTTTTCCAACTCCCAGCAATGGCGATCGCGACCGCTAGAAAATCAGATTCTAATGGCTCTAGCTGCGCAGGATTTTCCTGAATATCCTTCTCTAATAACGACAAGAAGGGGCGTAATGCAGGATCAATATCCGCACCAGCCTCACCTTCAGAGTTCAGCTTGGGCCGAATAACAACTTGGCCTTCTTCATCAATTTCGTACTCTATTTTCCCACCACCTTCTAAGCCAAGGTGCTTTCGGATGCTACTAGGAATGGCCGTTTGGCCGCGATCGCTCAACGTTGATTCGACTCTATATCGTTTGACCATCGCTGCCCTGGCATTAGCTACGTCCCTAGCTTAATGAATTTACAAGTCATTTACAAGGCATTCACAAGTCGAATGAAAGTCACGGAAATGAAAGGCACAGCTTACTTATCTTGCAGCACCTCTAGATCGTCCATCACGAGCACAACCCTCAGGCCTAGCTCCTCGAATAGCTTATCCACCAGATCTTGAGCGAAGTTAGGAGATCGCCCATTCACGTACCGAGACAGGTGCTCGCGGCTCGTGCCAATGGCAAGCGCAACCTCCTGGATGTCGCGACCCCGCAAGGCGATCGCTCGTTTGATAATTTTATAAGTACGCATATATCTACATCATTACGTGATTGGAATAGTCACATAAACAGGTGTTTACATGACTGATTCAATCACGTAATGATGACTTTGGTGCTAAAATTGAATCAATCGCCCGGTTCTGTGGCATTGACGGCAAACGAGCTACCTCCTTGAGTGCTAGCTACGAGCGGATTGCATGGGTAATTCCTAAAATCTCTGGCAGTAGGCGAGCTGCCAAGCCTTTGTTAGCGTCCTAGTCTTACCGTTGCAAATAGACTAGGGCGCTACTCGACACTCATGACTAATCGAATAGCCAAAAACAGAGAATCACTGATTAGGTAAGCCGTTGTGGGTGTAGCTTAAACTTCCGCACAGTCAGCGAGATCGCTTCTCTATGGGCTTCATCTAATGAGTCAACGTACATCTGTACGACCATGTTCTCGCAGAATTTTACGGCCTCTACGCCACGCTCTTCTGAAATGTAGTTGCGGGCAATCTTAGGGTCACCGGCCATTAGCAACCATCGCTGTTTCATCTCTACGGCTTCTAGTCCAAATAGGCCTTTGTAGATACGATTCGTTAGTTTGCCATAGGTCGTGTTGTGTACGCCTAGATCTGATAGCAAGTCGGTGTAGGTTTTGCGAACCGGTTTACCCGATTGGCGTTGCTGCATCCAGCGCGTTGTCGCTCTACTGTCTTTCTCGCTATAGACGCCTCGCAGTGCGACGAGGGCTTCACTGTAGAAGCCTTTTACGGCAAACCAGCGGACGAATTCGGTGATGTTCTCTCGGGTGGGTTTGCGCGTCTTTCCTGGATTGAGCAGCATATCTAGGCTCAGTTCAAACCAGTCGCTGACTTCGATTACTTTATAGTCGTTATGGTCTGAGCCGTGGATTTGCATGACCCTAAACGTCTTGCCACTAGGCGTTTCTAGCGCTTCAGCGCCGTCTTTTGATGACACCCTCACTCGACGGGTTAGGGTCGGTTGCGGAATGCCGATATAGCGGGTCGCTTGACCGAAGCCGAAGCCGACTGAGGGCAGTCCTGGGCCAAGGCCGTTTGGGTCAATCACAATGGCTTCAAATTCTCGCTCTTCATACGTAACGGTAATCAGATCGCCGGTTTTTACTGTCATACGTCTGTCGATGAATGAACGTCTATGTGGGGGACTGGGTCGTTCATTGGCTCATGGCCGCTGTCTCTTAATTGCGCTCGCTGCTCGGAGGCGATCGCATTGTGTTTTTCTTCAGGTGACTCTCCTGTAAGACTAAGCCAGTGCTATTCGCTCAGTCGCTTTGCCAGCTCTGCTTTCTTTTCATCGGCCCAGGTCTGCAATAAACCTTCGGTGAGATCTCCGATGGTTTGGCGATTGCCATCAAAAGCTAGGTAGCCTTTCACTTCCTGCACTAGCTCTACTGGCAAAAACATACCAGTCTGCATGTACGCATCGTCTGAGCGTTTGCCCGTCTTTTTGCGCTTCTTTCGTTTACTCGTTGATGCGTTTACCTGTTTACTCGACTCGCCTTCCGTTGTCGGCGGGGGGGTTGGCTCCGGGGCGATCTCGGGGCTTGCTTGTGGCTGTTTTGCGACCGCTTCTTCTACTGGGGCGGGGGTGGGGGTAACTTCTAGTTCTGGCTCCGGGGTCAGC
>CALDSK010000255.1 GCA_937911865.1 uncultured Synechococcus sp. | reverse complement strand
GAATTGAAAAGTTCCTAGTTAAACGGGAACAGACGCTGTGAAGATTTGAATCTTTTCCTTAAGACGATGAGCCGCCGCCGTCGGTGAAAGGCCAGTGACATCAATTTCAGGCACGCTATGTTCTCTCTGCTCTAACCCGTAGCGGTAGGTGCGGTCATAGTAATCAAGCGTAATGGTGACGGCAGTTTCTAAGTCGCCTGCTCGGATAGCCGCGATCGCACGCTGAGTACGCTCACCCCCCAACCGCTTCCGAATGCGCTCGGTTGCTGCGACTAAATCGTCTGTATCTGCCTGACCGTAAATCTCAACTAGCAAGGCTACCCGCTCCGAGACAGGCCGCGTAATTTCGATAGCAAAGGCGGCTTCCATCTGTTCAAACAGCTCTGGGGGAACGCGGCAAGCACCGACTCTGCGGCTTTCCGCTTCTATCCAAATCGGTCGCAGTGGGTCGAATGATTGCCACCGATCGGCCAGAATATTTTCAAACTGTTCTGTGCTGGGCTGAGGCGGTAGACACAGCGCACCAAAGCTACTGCCTCGGTGGTTAGCGTGACCTTCCAGGTCTAAAACTTGTTCGCCCTGAGCGGCGAGCGCATGCAAAATGTCGGTTTTGGCGGTGCCCGTCATGCCGCCAAGCAGTGCGATTTTCTTGTGGCCCGCTAGCGTACGGCGAACCCACCGTCGATAAGCCTTATAGCCGCCTTGCAAGGTGAGCACATGAAACCCGGCTAAATTGAGTGCCCAGGCGAGCGAGCCACTGCGCATGCCGCCTCGCCAGCAATGAATGCGTACGATTCGCTCGGGTGCTAGTGTCTGCGCCTGACGAATAAAATCACCGAGCTTCGGTCCAACAATGTCGAAGCCTAGCTCTACGGCCTGTTCGCGACTTTTGTGCTTGTAACAGATGCCTATTTGGGCGCGTTCTTCGTTGCTAAATATTGGAAAACTCAGCGCATTAGGAATGCGACCTTGCTCGAATTCTCCGGGACTACGGACATCTAGAATGGGCCCAGCCGCAGTTAAAAAATCATCAATTGCGACAGCGCGTACGTCAGACACAGATGTTCATCCCTAGAGTTTTTCTATCAATACGCTGTAATTGTAATGGGTTTGGTGATGTTGTTGGGGCGTTCGGATGACGCCTGAACGGTGCCAATACAGCGGCTGTAGCGATAGCCCACGCGGTGTAAATCTGTCAGGCACTCGTCAACTTCGTCTGTCGGTACGCTTGCTAGCAGACCACCTGATGTCTGTGGATCGAACAGAATTTGAAAGGTGGGTAGATGGGTTGGGGTGCGATCGAGCTGGATGGCGGTAATGGCGTTTTGCAGGTTGCGCTGGTGTAAGGAGCTAAATAGCTTGTTTTCTAAGGTATGAGCGGTGCCAGGTAGGGCGGCGATCGCACTCAAATCCAACGCAACGTCAACCCCAGACGCCTCGACCATTTCTAATAGGTGGCCCGCTAAGCCAAAGCCGGTAATGTCGGTGCAGGCCGTTGCGCCATGCTGCTGAAAACAGGCTGCCGCGCTGCGATTGGACTGCAACATACTGGCGATCGCAGCTTCTATCCAGCGACCTTTCGCCTGGCCTTGCTGGTCGGCGGCAAATAGTGTGCCCGTCCCCAGCGGTTTGGTCAAAATTAAGGCGTGTCCTGGGGTGAGCCCGCCTTTTCGCCAGGTTTGGTCTGGATCGATCCAGCCGTTGCAGGCAAAGCCGAGTGATAGCTCTGGCCCTTCGGTGGTGTGGCCACCAACGAGAAAGGTTTTGGCGTCGGACAGTGCGAGAATTGCCCCCGATAGCAGCTGGTAGAGGGTTTCTTCTTGGGCGGTGCTGGTGCCGTAAGGAATGGTGGCGATCGCCAACACGTTGTGACTGGTTGCCCCCATTGCAAACAGATCGCTCAGGCAGTGGTTTACGCAGATTTGGCCAAAGATAAACGGGTCTTTGACCAGGGCGCTGAAGTGATCGACGGTGTGGACGGCTAGCTTGCCGTTAGGCACTTGCACGATGGCCGCGTCGTCGGGTGCATCGAGTCCGGCGTAAATGTTGCTTCGGTGGGGCCAGTCGGTGTTGCCAGGGGCGTCTGCGCGGACGCGGGCAAGGGCGCGGTTGAGCACGCGGCTGCCGACTTTGGAGCCGCAGCCAGCGCAGTGCATGGGGGGAGTGGGGGATGGGGGATGAGGGATAGGGGAATTAGGGAATTTGGAACTGAGAAACTTGGAACTGAGAAACTTGGAGCTGAGAAACTTGGAACTGAGGAATGAGGACGCTGGTAGTGTGTTGCCTGTCGCTGGCTGGGAGGCGGTTGGCATCTCTGGAAAATCAGAGAAGAGTCGCATGAACTTTTGGTCGATGCTGTTTTTCCAGCGGCGTGACCATTTGGAGTGAACGGCGAACGGGCCCCAGGATGCGATCGCTGTTTCTGTGCCGGTATCAATAATGTTGAGGTAGCGTCGCTGTGGTTTGAAGGTTTTGAGCGGCCTTTTGGTGACGTGTCGTTTTAGGTTTTCGTAGAGCGGTGGGCCCTGGCGCACGGCGAAGACGCCGGCTTTCGGGCGCTTGTGGTTCACCATTGTGGCCACGTCGCCAGCCGCAAAAATGTTGGGGTGGCTTACGGTTTGTAGGGTGTCTTTGACGGCGATAAAGCCGTCGGGGGTGAGGGTGAGGCTGCTGTTGGTGAGCCAGGGAGGCGCTGAGGCGTTGGTGACCCAAAAGGTGCGATCGCACGCGATAACCTGCCCAGACTGAGTGCGAACCGCGTGGGCGCTGACTTTCGCTACCCCTTCTTCGGTATGGACCTGAATGCCGCGCTGATGACACAGGCGCTCTACCATTGCCTGCGTGCGCACGTTTCGCCCTTTTGCCAGGTTCATCCCCCGATGAAAGATATGAACAGTGACCTGTTGCTGAGGCGTTTTGCTGTATTTCCCAACCAGTTCCCACAGCCGTACCTGCATGGCAAAGGCCAGTTCGACGCCCCCAACCCCGCCGCCAACAATCGCGATTGTGGCTGAGGTGCCGGGCGCTTCGGTCAGCTGGCGTTCGAGCCCCTTGAGGTAGGCCGCCCAGGCCCGTAGTAAAGCGGGTACGGGTTTGGCGGCAATGGCATACTCCGCCGCGCCAGGTACCTGTGACTGGGTGGGCGTGCTGCCAATATCAATCGAGAGCGTATCGTAGGCAATTGGGGGATGGTCGCGGCAGATGACTCGCCGCTTTTCTGGGTCGAGCCCAACCATCTGGTCCATAATTAGCTGGCAGTTGGCGAAGCGGGTGAGCGGTCGCAGGTCGATATGCGCCGTATCAAAGTCGTATAGGCCGGAGATATGGCAGGGCAACATGCCGGAATAGGGCGTGTCGGCCAGGTTGGTAATTAGCGTTAGCTTGACGTTGGCAGGCCAGGGGTTCATGCCGATTTTGCGCAGAACTATCGCATGGCTGTGACCACCGCCTACCAGGACCAGGTTTTTAGTGATGGGAGCATCGGCAACGAGCATACATGTCAAAAAAGCAACAGGTTCGACGTTCTGAAAGCAAGGACTGGTAGCCTGCAAGATAGCTACACCCTATGAGTAATGCACGATTGCCCGCTGCACACAAGATGGACTGTTCCACTTCGGTAAACTCGTATGTGTGTTCATAAGGTTACCTATTTGGCCAACACAGATACTGACTAAAAGAGATACCCTAGTAAGTTAGTTCTGGCTTTCTGCTGTGACAGCGATATCCCGGCCCAGCGCCTGCTCTAGAACCTGACGCTCGCTGCTGGCTGCCCAAACGCCGATATCTAATTCGCCTGCGCCGTTTGCCTGGATTTCGATTTTGTCTGCCGATAGCTGACAAGAAACTCTTTCAATCTGTTGATCTTTTGCGCGGTCGAGCCCAACAGCTATTCTAAGCAGCCCAGATAAGACCCATACGGTTTGTTGTTCTGACTTTGAGAGTTTTCTAAACTTTTTGTGCTTGTTTTTGGGGTGAGACTTGCGATGGTAGCGAATGACGTGACCAATCAGGCGCATTTCTTCGTCGGTGAAGCCCCGAGGATCTTCTCTTTTGAGAATGTAGCGAGAGCTTTTGTGGTACGCCTTGAGTGAGAGATATTCGCCGATGTCGTGAAGCAGGGCGGCATATTCTAGAACTTCTTTTTCCAGGTGGCCCAGCTGATGAATCTCTTGGGTTTGGTCGAACAGCTGCTGGGCTAGGCTGGCGATGTGGGTGTTGCTCTCCCAGTCGGAATTGTACTTGTGCGCCAGCTGAGCCGCTTTGCGATGGCGCAGATCTGTGTGCTTAGGAAAGGCGTCAATGTTTTGAGAATGGCGTTCGATATAGTCTAGTATCATGCCTTCGCGGAGCGAGGCATCACAGAGCGTAATTTCTGTCATCTCAGCCATTTTCAGGAGCTGCACTAGCAAAACGCTGCCGAGATGAATCGCATCGGTTCGCTTGCTGCTAATGCCCTCTATCTTTTCTCGTTTCTCTGGTTTGAGGTCAATCAGGCGGCTAGTTAAGGCTTCTAAATCTTCTTTTGGAACAACTTCAGCATTCACCGACTGCAGTGAGGTGCTGTGTTTTTCAATATAGGCGGCTTCCCCGAGCGTGCGGATAGTGCCAGAAGTGCCAATAACGCGGGTAAAGCCAGCCTGTTTGGCTGAGTCGATTGCGCCCTGTGCCAAAAACTGAATATGCGATTCTAAAACGCCTCTGGCCTCTTTGCCGATGGCGTTTTTGTTCTCAAACATATCGAGTAAGCGCAGTACGCCCAGCTTCATGCTGGTGCCAAAAAGAATGTTCTCTCTGTTACCAACAACAGCTTCGGTACTGCCGCCGCCGATATCGAATACCAGGGCGTTTTCGTTTTCTTCAAGCGCGATCGCATTTCTCACCGCTAAAAAAATCAGCCGGGCTTCTTCTTTGCCTGAAATAATCCGTGGCCTGATTTTGGTGCGCTGATATACCTCTTTTAAAAAGGCCTCTCCATTTTGCGCTTCGCGAGTCGCGCTCGTTGCGGCGGTAATAATTTCATCCACGCCTAGCTGGTCGGCGAGCTGTACGTAGCGTTCTATGGTGTCGAGCCCAATTTTGTAAGCTCTGTCGCTCAACCGATTCGTGGCAAAAACGCCCACCCCCAGCTTAGCCATTTCCTTCACGCGTTCCACCACTTCAAAGTTTCGCCGTTGCAGCACGTTCACCACAATCATGTGGATAGAGTTGGTTCCAATATCAATGGCGGCAAGTTTCAAGAGAATGACCTTTCTAAAACGACCTTTCTACAGAGGAGTGTTGTCAAGCAGTGTACAATTTTTGCTACTTTGCATAGGTATATGACGGCACGTCTACAATAAATGCTAAGAACGCGTAGAAAAGTTAACAATACGCATTAGAAAATGATTCCTCGGCATTGTTGACAGACGCCTCCTTGCAGAAAAATGATTTATCACTGCCACTGATAAACTTTTCTTTGCAGATGAACAATTTTACGATGGCGTTTATAGGTGCCTTCTTGCCTCTAAACGGTTTTTCCGCAGTATTGATAAAGTGCAGTTTGTAAATAAATGATTTTGCATTGGTCTGCAACTTGCGATAGCTAGGCGAATCCCGTTTACTGATGGGGAGATGTTAGCTAGCTAAAACAAAATAGCAATGTTTAGCGGTCAGAGGCAGGGATTTTGAAAGCTCAGGAGGTATTACGCCGCTATGCAGCGGGAGAGCGCACCTTTCACAATGTGAACCTGCGCGGTGCAAACTTTCAGGGGAAAGACCTTGCTGGCGCAGATTTTAGCGGCGCGGATATTCGCGGTGCGAACTTTAGCAATGCGGTGCTACGCGATGCGAGCTTTCAGAAAGCGCAGGCGGGTTTACAGCGGCGATGGATGCTAGTTCGACTGCTGCTGATTATTGTGACAGCTGCAATCGCTGGCGTTGTGCAGGGTTTTGCAGGTTCAATTGTGCTAGTGATGTTTCAAGACTCCAATGGAGGTGTAGTCACTGGCAGTATCTATCTGATTCTCTTAGCTATTGTTTATCTAGCCATTCCAATACAAGGATTTACGATTCGAGCCTTTGGCTCGATTTTAGGCACACTCGCAGGTGTTGGCGTAGGCGCAGTTGCCTTCGCATTCGCAGGCACTGGCGCAGTTGCCTTCGCGGGCACGGTCGCAGGCGCAGTCTTAGTCGCGGTCGCAGTCACAGTCACAGTCGCAGGCGCAGGCGCAGTTGCAGGCGCTGGTGCAGTTGCGGTCGCAGTTGCAGGTGCAGTCGCAGTTGCAGGTGCTGGCACAGTTGCCTTTGCCTTCGCAGTGGATAGAGCAGTCGCAGTCGCAGTCGCAGTCGCAGGGTTATCTGTCAGCGCATATATTGGCTGGCAAGTTCTCAAAGAGAACGAGAAGTTTGAAACGCTTCGCATATTCGGGCTGACCTTCTCCTCGCTTGGCGGTACCACCTTCAGCGGTGCGGATCTGGCCGGAGCAACCTTTCGCGAAACCAGGCTAAAGAGTACTAACTTCGCCAACTCTCGCAAAAACAACACATGCTTGACCCACGTTTGTTGGCAAGGTGCGCAGCAGCTCAATCGCGCTCATGTAGGCAACGCCATTTTGCAAGATCGCCACGTGCGTACACTGCTGACCACGCCCGAAAAAGGCTACAAACAAGATTTCTCGAAAGCCAACTTACGAGGGGCAAACCTGAGTGGTGTCACCTTAGAGAAAGCAAATCTCACCCGCGCTATTCTCAGCAATGCACTGCTGAAAAATGCTGTGCTCAAAGATGCCATTCTGACAGAAGCGCAAGCTATTGGCGCAGACTTTACCAATGCTTGCCTTACAGGGGCGACGCTAGAGTCTTGGAACATCGACAGCACGACGATATTTAAAAACATCGACTGTCAGTATGTTTATTTATTAGCGCAGCCAAAGCAGAGAGACGATTGCGAACGCCGCCCTCACGACCCCAACAAAGTCTTTCAACCCGGCGATTTTGAAAAGCTGTTCAAAGATGTACAAGACGATGTGCAGATTCTGATTCGTGATGGTGTGAATCTGGTTGCTCTGCGTTCTGCTTTTCAGAAGATAAGAGAGAATTATCCTAACTTGCCTAAAAACGCCTTTCAGGGCTTTCAACGACGCAATGAAGATGTTTTAGTAACGGTGAAAGTCCCGCCAGAGATAGACAAAGCCAAATTTGAACGCGACTGGGACAGCGGCTATCAGGCAGGTTTGCAGGCTGGGCGAGAAGAGTCCGCGGCGCTGTTGGCCAGCGCTGAAAAGAGAGCCGAGGGGATGGAGGCCGTTGCGTTGGCAATGGCGCAGAACCCCGTCTCGGTTCAAAACAATCAAAGCATGACGGGGAATGACCATAGCCAGACAATCGCGGTAGAAGGAAATGTGGAACAGTCGGTGATTGGGCAAGGCGATCGCAATCACCTCACCCATCAAAATCAACCTGCTGATACGAGCACTACTGATACGAGCACTACTGATACGAGCGCTACCGACTAACCCAACGCTTTTTCAATCGCCGCCTTCAACCCGCCATCATCCGGCGCTGTTCTGGGGCCAAACCGTTCAACCGTTTCGCCATCGCGGCCAACCAAAAACTTGCCAAAGTTCCAGTCAATGTCGGGCCCTTCTCCAATCAAAAACTGATACAACGGGCTGCGGTTCGCGCCATTGACGTCTTGCTTTTCGAGCAGGGTAAAGTCTACGTCATACTTCGACTTGGCAAAGTCCTTAATTTCGTCTGGGCTACCGGGCTCTTGACCGCCGAACTGGTTACAGGGCACGCCGACGATGACCAGACCTCTGTCGCCATATGCTTTGTCTAGCTCAACGAGACCTTTGTACTGTGGGGTCAGGCCGCACTGGCTGGCGACGTTGACGAAAAGAACGACTTTATCTGCGATCGCCTCTGGCGATAAAGCAGTCCCGTCAAGTGTTGTGAGGTTAGTAGGCAATTTAGTAGGCACTGGCATGATTCTGGCTCCTTATGGTTTAGTCAACATGATTGAGTCAACATGCTTCAGTCAACGCTTTTTGCAAACGTTGAATGACGGCTCTCATTATCCAGCATTTTTGCCGCTGCTATAGCTTCTGTCGAGTTAGTTAGGACATGAGTGATCGCTAAAAGCCATCAGTATCAACAGCTAACTCGACTAGCAAAGTAAGAATGCATCCTTACTTTGCTATCTCTTTGAGTCTAGTCGTCTCAATTCTGCTACCCTCAACAGCATGGAATATGAGCAAATTCGATATGAGCTAGAGAACTCGGCGACGCTGAAGCTGATGCGAAGCCGAAATATTGCGTTGATTGGCAGCTTTTTACACAGGCAGTTTAAGATCGCTCAGCGAGTCTCCATTCCGCAGCTGGCGCTGGAAGAAAAGCTAGCCGACTATTTAGACTATTTGCAGGCGGCCTACCCAGAGCTGCCATTACAGTCGCCAAAAGCCTATTTAAACGATTGGCTCAACGCTGATCTGCTACGTAAAACCTTTGAAAAGACAGCAGAGACAGACGAGCCTGTATTTAGCCTGACGCCAGAGGCAGAAAAAGCGCTGGCCTGGCTAGAAGACTTACAGCAGCGAGATGAATTCATTGGCACGGAGTCTCGCTTTTTACAGATTTTGGCCCTGCTAAAAGAGATTAAAGAGGGCAGTACGGTAGATGTAGAGACACGAATTGCCCAGCTAGAGCAGGATCGCGATCGCATTCAACAAGAGATTGACACCATCAAAGCCGCCGGTGAAGTTGACCCGTTTAACGAGACCCAGCTACGAGAGCGATTTATATCAGCCAATAATCTGACGCGTCAGCTGATGAGCGACTTTAGAGCCGTTGAACAGAAATTTCGAGACCTGACGCGTAAGGTGCAAGACGATCGATTAGAGGCCGACAGCCGTAGAGGCTCGGTGGTAGGCAAGGTATTGGACGCAGACGATGCCCTAAAAGAGTCCGATCAGGGGCGGAGTTTTTATACCTTTTTTAACTTCTTGATGTCGGAGAGTAAGCAGAGAGAGCTAAAGGAGGCGATCGGTGCAATTTATCAGCTAGATGAGCTGCGATCGCTCACTAAAAACTACGGCTTTCTTCGCCGCATCATCCGCAACCTGCTCAATTCTGCTGACCATATTGTGCAGTCTAACCAGCGGCTGACTGAAAAGCTGCGCCAGATGCTAGACGAACGCAACATGAGAGAAAATCGCCGTGTTGCAGAGCTGATTACAGACGTACAGCGACTCTCTCGGCGGGTTGCGGATGTGGCTATAGATGACCCCAGCTTTTGGCTGCTAGAAGGTGCGCCTAAAATCAACCTGATGATGGAGCGCCCTCTACATCCTTTCGAAGATAGCGAAGCGCCGACATTTTCAGCCGTTGACTTCACAGATTTGCCCGATGATGAACTGATAGCTGAGCTAGACGAACTGGCACAGCAGTTTTATGTCGATGAAACGCTGTTGGCTCAGCGGATCGATCGGGCGCTAGAAGTCCGGGCGCAGATTGCGCTGAGCGAATTAATAGACTGCTACCCGGTGACCAAGGGCCTGCCCGAAGTGGTGGCCTACCTATCTTTGGCGACCAAGGCGGAACGGCACTCCGTTGAGTCTAGTACAATTGAATGGGTGAAAATTCAAGGCTTAGCGCCTGACTCGTGGCTTCAGCTGAAGCTGCCGAAGGTGGTGTTTTATCGATAGGAGCGCGTTTAGTTGGTGTCATCCCAAATGTCTTCTCAAAATACGCCCCCCTACGCCCCCGTTCTGATCAAGCTGCTGCAAGGCGTTGTGTACAGTGACGACAGTCCGTATTGGGATCAGCTGCAAAGCTACATTACGCCCATAGACGAATACTTTGGCAAGTTGGGTCTGCGGGTGCAAAACTACGAGAGTCAGGGCTTTGCCTACTTAGAACAGCCCGACCCCGACCCGGACGACCCACCGAGCGAGCGGCTGCCAAGGCTAACCGTCAGGCGCCGACTGAGCTTCAAGGCGACGGTATTTTATGTGCTGCTGCGCGAGCAGCTAAGACAGTTCGATGCGAGTGATGACACCGGGCGGCTGGTACTAAGCATGGAAGAGCTGCGCGATTTGCTGCAACCTTACCTGCCGGAGGGTAACAACGAGGTGAAGTTTCACCAAGAGGTGAGCGCGCTGGTAAAGAAGACCCTGCGAGAAACGGGCTTTTTGAAAAAGCTGTCTGGGGATGACTCGAACTATGAGGTGTGCCCTATTATTAAGGCCAAAATTGACGCTGATATGTTGACGCGGTTAAAACAAAAGCTGGAGGACTATGCAGACTCTCTCATCGACGAAGCCGATAGAAACGAGTGAACAAGCGTTCGATGACTCCACTGCGTCCGGTGCAGAGGCGCCATCCGGCTTTCGACTACAGCGGCTGGAGGTGCTGAACTGGGGCACTTTTGACCAGCGACCCTGGGCAATTGAGCTAGCCGGAGGGACGGCGCTGCTGACCGGGGCGAACGGTTCTGGCAAGTCTACGCTAGTAGACGCGCTGCTAACGCTGCTGGTGCCCAACCGTGGCCGCAACTACAACCAGGCGTCGGGAGAAGCTGGGAAGAAAAAAGAGCGTAATGAAAAGAGCTATGTGCAGGGCGCGTATGCACGGACGCGCTCGGAAGAAGCCTATGAGTCCAAATCGAAGTTTTTAAGAGAGAAAGGTGAGATTTCTGTTCTATTGGCCTATTTTGAAGATGCGTCCCTAGACAAGCAGGTCTCTCTAGCGCAGGTACTGTGGATAGATAAGGGCTCGGTAAAAAAGTTTTTTACCATTGCTGATGCCGAGCTGAAGATGGAATATTTCACTGAATGCGGCGAAATTTCTCTGTTGAAAAAGTCGTTGAAAGCAAATGATGTCGAGATTTTTGACAATTTCTCAAAATACACGCAGCAGTTTCGCAAGCGGTTTGGTCTGGCGTCTGAGAAGGCGCTAGATCTGTTTAACCAGACGGTCAGCATTAAGCAGATCGATGGCCTCAACAAGTTTGTGCGCGATCACATGCTAGAAGCCGCTGACATGCGAGAGAAGATTGAAGGCCTGATTGGCAGCTATGAGAATTTGACCATTTCTCACAATTCTATTCAAAAGGCGCGTGAGCAGCTAGAGCTACTGACGCCGCTCAAGAAAGAATCGACAAAGCTGAAGAAGATTGAACGTGAGCTGTCGGTGCTGGAGCGTTCTGTGACGGTCGTGCCCCTGTTCTTTGCAATGCAGAAGCTGGAGCTGTTACAAGCGGCTTTGCAAACGATTGAACAGGATCTGGCTAGAGCGCAGAATCAGAAGGATACGTGCGATCGCCTTCTGTTGACCCAGCGTCAGCAGGAAAAAGAGCTAGAGTTTGCCATTCAAAATGACAGCGTGGGTCAGCAGCTTCAGGCTCTAAAGCAGCAGATAGAACAGGCCCGGCAGGCAATGAGTCAAAAGCAAGTCGCTGCTGAGCGCTACGATGAGCTGGCAGGGCGTTTGAATCTGCCAGCTTATTCAGATCTAGACGCTTTTTATGCTGCTAGAGAGCAGGGCAATGCTTTGGCGGCGGAAATCACCGGTGCGATCGCCGATATCGTTACCCAGCGAGACCAGCTAAAGCTATCGCAAGCAGCGCTGGAACAGGAAAGCGAGCAGCTTGAGGCAGAGCTGGCGTCTTTGCGCAGTCGTAAGAGTCAAATTCCAAAGCGCAATTTAGATATTCGCGATCGCCTCGTGCAATCTCTTGATCTAAAAGAAACCGATTTGCCTTTCATCGGCGAACTTCTGCAAGTGCGTCCAGAGGACAAGCCCTGGGAAGGTGCGATTGAACGGCTACTCAGAAGCTTTGGCCTTTGCCTACTGGTGCCAGAATCACACTACCGAGTGGTGAATACCCATGTGAACAAAACAGATTTGCGCGGCCGCCTAGTGTATTACAAGGTGACCCCTACAGCCCCTAGCCCAACGCAGCGATCGCTCGACCCCTCGCAGATACCCGCCAAAGTGCAGGTGAAGCAAGACGATGTCTTTTTTGAATGGCTGCGAGATCGACTGACGCAGCAGTTTAACTATGTGTGTTGCGATGATATTGAACAGTTTTCACGCGAGAAGCGCGCAATTACTCAAGCGGGGTTGATTAAGCATGGTCAAGGGCGGCACGAAAAAGACGATAGCTTTCGGATTAATCAGCGCAGTCGTTACATTTTGGGCTGGGACAATACGGATAAGATTAAAGCCCTAAGCGCTGAACTGAAAGCGGTGAATCAGCAGCTGGCGAAAATCAACCAGAAGATTAGCACGTTAGAAGCGCAGCAGGCCCAGCAAGAACAGCAGAAGCTGCGGTTGCAAGACTTTATGCGGTTTACTGATTTTGCTGAGATTGATTGGGAGAGTGTGGCGCGCGATCGCCAGTCGCTCACCGAACAAAAGCAGCAGCTAGAAGCTAGCTCCGACCAGCTAAAACAGCTAGAAGCTCAGCTGAAAGCCATTCAGGTAGAAATTGCGAGCACCCATCAAAGCCGAGACCAGGCCAACATTGAAATAGGTACGGTTAAAAACCGTCAGGCAGAGAACTTAAAGGCGCAGGCGCAGTGTCAGCAGACGCTGAAAAAAGTGCCCACTGAAGCGGTTGAAGCGTTTGAAAAAGCGCATGCTAAAACGCTGAAAACCTATTCGCTGACTCTGGAGACGGTGGCTGACGATGAATCGGCGATGAAAGACTTTCTACAAATGCGGCTAAGAAAGCAAGAGAAAAAAAGAGACGCGGTACAAAATGACATTGTTCGCTGCCTGATTAAGTTTAAGGCTGCGTTTAGAGAAGAGACGCTGGAATTTGGCAGTGACTATCAGGACCTGCCCGATTATCTCAGGCTGCAAGAACAGATTGAAAAAGACGACTTGCCCCGACATGAGAAGCGCTTTAAGCAGCTGATGAATGAGAAGGTGATTATTGCTATCTCTATGTTTAAGAGTGATTTGGAGAAGCAAGAAGAAGAGATTGAGCTAGCGATTTTTGATCTCAATGAGTCGCTGCGAAAAATTGACTATACGGACGCTACTTATATTGAGCTGCGGTGCGATAAAAGCAAGCACCGTGAGATTAGAGACTTTAGAGAGAGCTTACGCTCCTGCTTGGGTGATGTTGCCAAGCAGTCTTCAGAAGATAATGAGGAACGTTTTCAGCGCATCCGTACTCAGCTAATTGAACGCTTTAAATCTGAAGACAGATGGACCAAGCTAGTAACCGATGTACGCAACTGGCTTGATTTTTCGGTGAGTGAGCGCTACCGGGAAGACGATGAGGAAAAAGAGCATCACACCGATTCGTCAGGAAAGTCGGGCGGGCAAAAAGTGCAGCTGGGCTATACGATTCTGGCGAGTGCGAGCGCCTATCAATTCGGCCTGACTCATACCGA
>CALDSK010000254.1 GCA_937911865.1 uncultured Synechococcus sp. | reverse complement strand
TTTGATGAGACTCAAAAAGTCCTTTGGCAGACTCTCGTAATTCTTCCTTTTGCTTGATTTTATAAGTTTTTTTCCCGCAATATTTCGTTTTTTCCCCCGCCCCCCCCCCCTTTTTTTTTGACAGGTAGTGGGTGATGTTCTAGACCTGTGTATGGTGTCACTGTCTGCTGTTGAGGACGCAGCCTGTAGAAAGAGCATCAACAGATCTAGAGCACTAACCACAGTCTCTAGCCTTAACAAAGCGTTGGTTATCCTAACTAGAAATATAGAATTTGAGCATACAAAGGTCTGTATTTCCCATTTACCAAGGGCTGCCAACTAAGGTGTAGGTTGACCAATAATGTGGATGGGTTAGATCGGCTGCTACTTCCGCACGGCGTTGCTCGTCTTCGATATAAGTACTTAACTCATTAAGTCGGGACACTTCAGTCTCGCTCAAATGTTCTAGATATTGCTCATCTTCCTTGATTGAGCGAATGCGAAAGTAAAGTTCCTTAAGGTTTTGAGCCATTCGTTGCTCATCTAACATTGCTCGCTGTGTATGCTGCACTGCTTCTGCCTTAGTCACTCCAGTTCTCAACGCACGATAAAACTCCATCATGTACATCAGCGAAGCCATATCGCTCACTGTCCATAGGCTGGCCAATACCGATTTCACATTTGCCTGCAAGGATAAACCAGCAAATCCTAACTCTGCGTCAGGATTACCTAATGCAGTTTGACAGGCGCTGAGGACAAGCAGCTCAACGGGGGGATCATTCCAATTCAACGTGGCAACCTGTAAATCATTTAAGGGTAAGGACGTATCCGAAAATTGAATATCAGAGTCGCCTGGTCGCCCACGCCGAAAGCGGGTATGAGTTGCTAAATGAACAATTTGGTACGGATATTCTTGCCGCTGTTGACGTACATTTGCAAGTGTGAAATCTTCATTTTCTAAAACTTGTGTACGATCACTAGACTCCTGACTCCAAATATCTTCCAGCATTCGGAGTTCGAGTGGTACCGCGCTCAATGGCTTAAATAATTCAGGATCTGTAAATTCAGATGTGCCCATTGCCAGCAAATCAGCTCGATCCAAGTTAGAAGGACGAACATCAAGCGATTGAAAGTTGGGAATAATTCCAACTTTGTATTTTTCTGCGAGAAACTGCTGTTTTTGAGAATCATAAAGTGCTGATATCGGCAACAAGCCCAACTCTTCTTCCATTACGAACAGAAAGGTGTTAACATCAATCCCTTTATTAGTCAGCTGATCAGCCTCACTACGAATGGCATTCATTGCTTCAAATTGTTCTTCAACTGGTCTAATAAGTAAATCGTAAAGTCGGTCTGCTGTTGCTAAGTAATCTCCAGAGTTGGGATTTTGCACTTCGCGCCAAAATCGCTCGACTTCTAGCACTAACTCATTTTTACTAACTGTTTCGCCAGCCTCTAGCTCTGGCACAAAATTCACCGCTTCACTAACGCTAAACTCTTCAGGAAGTTCCTTTGGTTGATAGCGAGTGATGTTCTCAACAAGAATGGGCTCGTTGTAGGCCGTTTCCACTCGAATTGATACGCGGTCTCCATCAGAGGCAATATATACTACTGCTGCCCGAATACTGGGTTCTTGTAGCTCTAAACTATGCAGTGCAAATCGAATTAACGATGGTTTGACAATAGTTCGTTCAAATTCAGAGCCAAAATGCTCTTCAAATGCTTCTTTCCGTTTTATATCTAAGGAAAGTGTGCTGAAGTCAAATCTTACATCGAGCAGACTGGATTGAATATCTTCGGCTTCTACTACGCCCTCAATTGGGTCATCAATGTCGATCTCTAAAACACTAGCCCCAGGCTCAACCACCTCCAAACTAAATGGCAAAATTGGGGCTCCTGCTGCAACACGTTCTTTCTGTTGCAGCAATTGATCGCGTTCTGGTGATTCACCGGCTGGCAATTGAGCTAAACGTTCTTCGAGATATTGTGCATACTCATTGGCAAACGGATTCTGTTGCGCGAGCCGATGTTCGAATTCGCTTTGACGGGGGGCTCGTAGTCGAAATGAGACTTGTTCTCGGGCAAACCAAGTAGTGTCGCTAATACGATTTAGTGCTTCATTCAGCTGTTCCAAGTTGATCGGTCGTAATGGCTGCCCTTGACTGTCACGCAATGCCGACTTGAGAGCATTAAAGATGTATTCTCCTTGCTCGAAAGTTGCTAAAGCAATACCCTTCTCATCTGCAAGATATTCCACTAATACTGGGTTGTCCTGTGTCAATCCAGCTGGAATATAGACTATTTTTTCCTCATTCAAGCCATCATTCTGTTCCTCGTTGCTTTTACTATTCATCTTGACACCAACCCGTACATCGTTGATTACACCTTCAACGACATTAATCTTCAGCGTGCCATCATCAAGAATCTCTACAATCTCTGCCCAAGAAGTGACATAGTCACGCTGCAAATACTGCAGTGTAATATCATCTTTGATGACCTTCAAATGAGCTGCTGACACTGTTTTTCCCAGATAAGGAGAAACGATTTCATCTACTGATGCTCGAAACCCTGAATCAGTTTCATACAGCGAAGAGTTGAAAATTTCACAGTGCAGTGCAGGAGAGCTTGCGCTGATTGAACGAGACGTGTCACTGGCGACAGTCTCGGCTTCCGCAGATTGAGACTCACATATGGAATCTCCGTCCATTGATGCCGAAATTGCTTGTGGATCTGATGCAGCAGCTAGCAAAGAGGCTCCCCCCAACACTCCCGTGATTGCGAGTAACCTCAGCCACTTAACCATGAAATAAGTGTTGTGTTTGCTGCCACAGGGGGCATGAGGAGATCCGTGCTGGTAGGCCATTGCGTTTTATTAACTCAGGTCTGAAGATCTGGATAGTAAAGGACTAACGAAAAATGTATACTCCAGTTCTTTGGATTCGAGCAACCCTTATTGCTTCAATACGTGAAAATGTTCACAATCACTCACTAAAATATTGAGTCGCAATACCAGTCATAGAAGTTTTTTTTGAGCAGCCATAGAATTTTCGTCCACTGGACATCAGCGCATGAGCTGAGTCCAGCTATGACGCCAGCAACAGATAGACTTCAATAAGCTTCATTGGATTAAAGCTTGTCTCCAAGCAAGCATGTATCAAATTATTTAAATTAATCTAAAATCAGGTTGAATCAGAGCTTGATCACGATACTATTCGTCGTAGAAAGTAATTGTAAATTGCATAGACTTCCATAATGTAGCAAGTCTACGGGTGCAGCGAGTTTCATTTGGTCGGCACTCACTGAAGTGATTGTTTTCGTTGGGAGTTAAGTCGTCATGAATAGACGTCCCCTGTAGCTTTGTTTCTTATTTGAAGCCCTAATTTTTGGACAATGTCAGGAATGTTTGTCAGGCGTTTGGCAGCGGTTGTTAGTGTATTGCCCTTTTTATCGATTGATGTTGCGATCGCGGCTCCGCAATCTGCCGTCTCTCATTCTGCGATTCAGGTTGCTTTAACCGAGGAGCCTTGCCACATTCAGGGCAACCTGAATGGCAATTGGGCGCAAGATATTGATACCCTCTTCGACAATGAAGCGTGGGGACAAATTGTTTTGGTACTGGCGGATTGTCCCATTCCAACCGCTGCCGACCTTGATGTCATCCTGCAAAGGTTAGACAATCAGATTCGCAATGGCATGAGCGAGGCGCATCAGGCGATCGCACTACAGGGCGTCGTTATTCTCGGTGATCGCTTTTCAAATTCATCACTAGACTTCGCTGTCACTGGTTTTGACACTTGGCTCGGTGCATTATTGCAATCTATTACTATGCAGCTCAATAGCCAACGAACTGCAGCCTCGGTAAAATCGGCAGCTGCCGAGGTCGCTGGACTGCTGGCAACCAGAGCCATGGCGTTAGATATAGACACGGCGGCCTTGAATCTGAGGGAACGCGAGGGGGCAACACCAGATTTGCCAGCCTTGACCGAGGCATTACTTTTATTAGCGAGTGATTCTGCAACACCAAACAATGTCCAACTCACTGCCTTGTATTCTTTACGGGATATCGGATACACCCTGCAAGCGCAGAGTACCTCCTCTCCAATCAGCGGGCTGATTCAGCCGAATCTGGACGCTATTCCCGCTGATTCCATTGTCAGCGCTGTAACACTTTTGCTGCAACAGCAGATTGATTCAGATTCGAGTCGAGTTGCTATCAGTATTCGCGCCGCTCAAGTGGAAGTATTGTCCGCTTATTTCAGAGGCGATAGTGAGTCAATTGCCGCCGCACTGGAATGTGATAGCGAGAGTTCAATTGTCTTGCTCAACTGCATTGCCGCCGATGTGGAAGAATTCATGCCCGTTCGAGGAGCTGCAGTCAGGGCTTTAGAGCGCCTAGGGAGTATGGATGCACTCAGATCGAGTGTGGCTAACACATTACGCACAATTGCGTTGGAGGAACAGGACGAGTCGATCAATGACGAGTCAGAGAGCCTTGTGCAAAGAACTCGACAAATTAGCGCAGTAGAAACTCTCAGCCGCATCGAAGGCGACCTCCGGCAATCCCCATTTGAAAGAATGACTGACCCCGCGAGAAGTGAGGAGAGTGAAGAGAGTGAAGAGGCATCCGGTTCTTCTAATCTTCTAAGTCAGGAAATTGAGGGTAACGAATTTCAGCTCCTCGAATTGCTAGCCTCTGGCTTGGCAGATAGTGACTCAGAGAATGACAATGACGACATTACTCGTGATCTGCAACAACGTGCCGAAATCGCTTTTGACCAGCGCTATCAGCGAAACTTACGTGAGCTTAGCTACGCGATCGAGCGTTTATATACGGTCGGGTATGACGATATCCGCAGCAACGACTTAGTTCAGCGCACCGCAGTACAAGCGCTGGGAGCAGTCAATTATCGTCAGCTTCGAGTAGACTCTGGCAATGTTGCGCCATTCTATTTGGCACGATTGACCAGCTTTTTAGGTCAGAGTCTACTTTGTTCGCCCAATGCCGATATTCGCCAAGAGGCCGCCTACGCACTGGGAAACATTGCTCCGTATTGGCCAGAAATGTTAGATACGCCATTTGAGCGGTACTGGTATAACCTGTCACCCGCACGGGCACATCGCCCTGAGCCAATTGATGGTATTTGTAGCACGGCCCCTATTCCTGCAGCCTTACCCCAGCAGGATACTCTCCAGTCACACCGCAATCAGCACAAGCACATCCCTCAGTGGAACGATCTGACCACGTTGGATGCACTGATTTTAAGTTTGAGTGACACTGAGCAAAATGTGGTTACAGGAGCCGCCTCAGCCCTTGGCCGCTACGCACCTACCCTTGACAGGCGTCATCAGCTATCGAGCAGGCGTTCAGAGCAGCTGAGCGCACAGTTAGAAAGTCTACAAACTGGCGGTTCGATGAGAGATCGCCAAGACATAGAACGAGAGATTGAAGATACTGTTGCTGTCATCAATCAAACGCAGGATAGTCTGCAGAACCTCAAAGTTTGTATGACAGCGTTGCTCTCTCCAACACGCTTGAGCAACTGGCCTCAACTATGGTCAGAAGCAGACGATGAGATGCGCGATCACTTTCAGCCCTTAGTAGACTCAGCAGAACAATATGCCGAGGACTGTGATCGCTCGCTGCCTACGGCTGGTCTCGCAGCCTGGGAAGATAATGAGCAGGCTGCGATCGCAGCTGCCTTTGTTCTGGGCCGCACTGGCATTGGCGATGGTCATCCTGATGTCGATCCTACCGAGCAAGAGACAATCATCTACCTCCTTCGAACCTTGCAAGCTCGGGATGCAATCGCGAATCAAGAACTGGGTAAACCGTCCCCAGTAGACAGTGCGAATGGAATTCCTGGATCAGTCCCACCCTACTGGGATGATCGGGTGCGCACGAGTATCGCAACCAGCGTTTTTGGCCAGATTAATGCTCGCGAACATAATTTACTTCAATCTTTGGTTGCAGCAGTCCAATTTCATAATTTAGATGACTCTACAACTTTAGAAACATCGATTATCGACTCCCTAAGCTGCGAAGAATTTGATGAACAAACTGCGCACCCTGGTGAGTCGATCTCGTTAACTCAGATCTGTATCGAGGCTCCATCTACTCGCTTGGCTATTCTGCGAGCTATTGAATTAATTGGGATTGAATATCTTGACGAGTTAGATTCAACAACAGCGCTGCCTAATGAGCCTGACGAGCTACTTCAGCTGCGTCAAAATGCTCAGCAGATCCAGACCGAAATTTATGTTCAACAATTACGACGCCTACTGACGCAAGATAAAGATCCAGAATTGACCCAGGCAGCAGCTACTGACGTGATGGCAGAAATCACGGCATTGATTCCTGATTTTGATAGCCGTCAAGCCGAGATGCCATCAGGTAACGCCGCTGACTCTTCTACTCCTCCCTTAACGACTACAGAATTTAGGCAGGATACGCCTGATACCATACTCGTTCCTGACATCATTGCGCCTTTGCCAGTCGCCGAAACGAGTGTAGAGTTACCGCAAAATCTAGCCTTTAACACTGCTTCAACCTTCTCAGTCGACTCCGAAACAGTTTTGCCAATTCAGGCACCCCTTGGCGAAGCGCGATACGTCTTAGCGTTTCCGTTGACTTCACTTTATTCCTGTGCAGGAGCAGCCTTCGCCCAAGCTGAATTGGGAGTTTATGACAAAGTTGCGGTTGATCAGCTATTACACTATCTCTTCGCTTATCCTGAACCTCTGCAGTTTCCTAATGAGATAGATAGTCGTCACTCCGGCAACCTTTGTATGCCAGGAACAGACAACGAAACCGCTCAGAATGATGAACTCCCCTCACGGTATCAGCAAATTCTGCAGCTAAAAACTGGTGCAATTGCAGCCCTAGGGGCAATTAGACTCCCCGATAGCGACCCAATCTCTCTAGTGCGGCAAAATCGAGCGGTTGGCGAATCCGAAATTGAATCTGTTCTGGCTGACCCAGCAACGATTAAGCAGATCGTAGAGACGCTTGGCGAAATTGCGGCCCTCGATCAAGAGCTAGTATCGACGGCGATACCGCCGATCTTATCGACCGCCATAGGCAGAGAATCTGACAGTGAGTTAACCACCCAAGAGAGTTCTCCAACCAATCGCAATTTAATAAGTGTTGTGGATGCTGCACAACTTGAGGCTCTGGGGTTAACATCACAAAACGTTGCCGCAATTAATCAACTGGGCTTGCCGCTACGGCAAGGCGCGCGTGCGCTTCGGTTGGGTTTGACTCGCAGTGACATTGATCTCCAGAGAGCCTACAACTTGACTCTCTTTGAGACGGCGCAGGTTCGGCATTTCGGCATTCCAGAAACAGACTTTGCTGCTGCTCAGAATCCCGGGGCCACAATAGCTCAGTTGGTTCGCCAAGAATATGCGGACGGCATGACTCCGCGAGAAATCGAGCAGCAAATTCTCTCGCAAGCATTGTCCGAGTCTGAATCTCCGCAACCATCTGTGTTGAATCGATCAACGGTAAACACTGCCAACGAGATCTGCGCCTTGTCCGATGAGGATCGAAATCAGTTCTTCGTCGAGGCAAACAATCCCTTGAATGGAGAGAAAGGTAGTAACACCCCCACATTTACTGCGGCAGAACTGGCGCAGTGTGAAGAATGGGGACTTACCGCGCCAGAATTTTTTGTGCTTAAACGCGAGTTACAAGCAGCAGCCATCGCTGCCCTCGGTGCAATCGCCCGAACTCAGCTAATGAATCCTGGCCGAATTGAAGCAAATAGAAAGGCATTAGAGGCAGTCGGATTTGATCATTCTTCTGATACAGAACAGATCAGGGAATTAAAGCTAGAGCAATTTCGACAGACTACTCTAGCTTTTGAAGACGCTTACCAACGCACAAACGATGAGCAGTATTCTAATTTGATTAGTTACGTTCTAGATGAACATTTGATTTCGCAAATTACTGCGGAGTTAGACGACGATCTTGAGAACGAATCCAATGAGGAAAGGCAGCTTCGTTCTGAATTTCGAGAAGCTACCTTCAATCTTGTTATCGGTCTCAATGTTGAAACAATTCGAGCACTGTCACCACAAACTCGGCAATCACTATACGTCGACGTAGTCGACCTCGCAGCCTTAACCGATAACTCTTTGGCGCAGGAGTGTCTTTCTAGCAGTGCCGATGAAATCTTTAATCAAGAGCGCGTTTGCTTTGGTGTAGCCAGAGTACTCAGTGCCATGTGGGGAGTTGATGGTACCGAGCTTACTCTCGAACAAGAAGAGGAAAGCATCGCCTTTTTAGAGGCGCTAGCGGGCAATTTTGCCCCAGGTGACAGCTCACAAAATACTCGTTTTTCATCTCCTGAGTTGGTTGCTCAAAATGCGGACAAGCAAAACACTGATGGTTTTGCCGACAGAACAGCCCCAAATACTACGAGAGCAGATATTCAGGTGGTGCAGCCCACCCCTATTATTCGCTCCAGTGGGGTTGAGGCGCTGAGTCAAGTAGCGATGGTTGGCACCAGCAGCCATAACACGAGGCTATTGGAGTTCCTTTTTCATCAATGGTTGACTGTAAACGATCCCAGAATTTTAAACTCGGTCGTACAAACCTTTGTCGAGTCAGATCCCACCACGACCGATACGCTAGGCTATTTAACTAATCAATTGAGTAAAGAGCCCAAAGCAGCAGCAAATTTGATTGCTCGCATCGGTCAAGCAGTAGAGGCCGAGCGGCTCCTTTCACAAGAGAGCGGGACAAATCAACTCAATCTTGCCAATCCTAACTGGACAAGTGCACTTAGCCAGCCAGGGCTGATCGATGCTTTAGTAACAGCGATCAACTCTGGACAACAATCTGGCAACTCAACCGTTGGCCTAATTGACGCTTTAGGCGAAACTCGTACGGATGATGCCAGTGCGATCGCAACGCTGACTACAGTTCTGAACAACGGTAACAGCCTAGGGGAGCAAGAGGCTGCAGCTTATGCCTTAGGCAAGATTGGTGAGCGGCATCCTAATGTGGGCCAACCGCTAGCAAATGACCTCTATAATCTTGTTAAGCATACTGATACAGCCCCAGAGTTACGAGTAGCAGCGGCTTATGCGGTCTCACAGATCAACATCTACGATATCGGTCTAAGAGAGAATTTAACTCGACACGCAATTACCTACGAACTGATTAGCCTTTTCGCGTATTTTGCCGGCATTGATGATGTGACCCTTCGTCCTGAAGATAAAGCTGCAGCCTGTCGAGCAATTACCAATGCTGATGATGCCCACAGCGCGATCGCCCTCAAGGCTTTGAGCCAGCTTGATAGTCCTTCCGAGGAGATTGCGGCTGTATTTGCTTGCGCGCTCACCGCCAACGATGTTGAGATTCGAGCGATCGCCGCTACCTATGCTGGCGATTTATCTCTATGGAATAGTACCCTAGCTGATGCCATGTTTGCGGCATTGGATGATCCTCACTGGTCAGTTCGCTACGGCACTGTTCAGAGTATCAGCAATGCTCTCAATCATCCTGACACGATTGTTCTTGAGAGCATTGAAAGCAATTATTCTGATGACTTCCGCAATAAGTTGCAAGAAGTTTTTTGGAACGAGCGTGAAGATGATCGGGTTCGACTAGTGGCTGGCAATGCCCTTCTAAAACTCGATCCAACAATCTACGACGATGAGCTATCGTCCTCTGACATCGCCTTCAGCGACACTTACATCGAACTCAATCAACGCGTCACTGCTCTTTACATTGCCCCTGGCTACACTAACCCAGCCCTAAGTCGCCTGAACACATCGTCCTCCATACTTCTTGTGCTTGACGACGAACGAGGTTTAATCGACAAAGTCATTGAAACTATCAGAAGCAGACTGGATAGACTATAAGCTAAACAGCCTATGACCCTACAGGGTTAAGCCAACGAGTGGTAGTAACTTGTGCCCGTGCTTCCCTAACCAGCCTGCAGCATTTTGTACGTGAGGTCGAATCTGATCAATGGATTCAGCAAAGCCTTCGAGAGATTTTGCATAGCCTAATCCAGTTTCAAGTGTTTGGCTAACAACGTCCTTGTCCGGCTTAGATTTTTGCGCTTCAGTTTGCAGTTTTTGAGCAATCCCATCTGTAACAGGATCATTTAGAGCAGACAAAATACCTTTCAATGCCATTAATTCGTCTTGGATATCAACTTTGCCTGCCTGTGGCAATGTTGCTTGTTGAACCTTAACGTTCGCTATGCTGTTAGCGCCGTACTGAGTGACAATACTAGCATTATCACCATATTCGTTATGCTGGCTGTAGTCGTTCCCTTGCATTGACCTATTCTCCACTGTCTGAAATTTCCTGAGCCTGTAGATCGATAGTACTTTCGTCACCATATTGAATAGCTACGTTCGCCTTGTCACCATATGAATTGTATTGTCGATTATCGAACTGATTAATTGGTCTCTTTGCGAACCCCTTAATAATTGAGAGCATATCAGTATTTTGATCACGATATCGGATAATCTCATCCTCCTTGGCATTGAGTATCTTTTTGTAGTATTCCTCTACACGCTCAAATGCTCGTTGATAATTTTCATAAAATGATTTATGGATACTAGCTTTATCTGTATCAGATAATGCATTAAGCCTGACGACTACAACACCATCACCTTTGTTTTCAATACTTTGTACCGAAACCTCAGAGTCCTCGTATTGCACTTGAATCTGTGAAAAAGTCTCAATGAAAGCCTGCCAGTCAACCCCATGTCGAAAGACTAAGTCGATTGTATCAAGTACTTCTTGAAAAAATTTGCTAAATTCGCCTGGCTCAAATACTCCACTGTTCGGGCGGCGCTCTCTCTTATCTCTGAGCAAATATACATAGTCACACACTGCCCCATTTAGTTGAGTCGTGCTATCGATGTTCCAACTTTCAAGGATTACTCCAGTCAAAGTAGTTTGGTAAAAAATGGTGCCTAGTGCTTGTGTTTTAGCTAGGTTAGCCTGTATTAAATTCGCACCTTCTAGATTGGCTTGACTAAGGTCGGCTTCTGCTAAATTGGCATGAGATAGATTTGCTCCTGTAAGGTTGCTTCCCTTGAGATCAAGGTTAGTCAGATTAGCCCGCACCAAAGTTGCACCTTCTAAAGTGGCTTGGCTAAGATTTACCCCTACTAGATTACTGTCGGCTAAGTATGCACCGTCAAGATTAGCTCCTTCCATGTTTAGACCTTTGAAACACTGGTCACTCCCACGAAGCGAAACCAGTAAAGATTGAACCTGGATGCTCGAAAGAATAGTGCCACCTAACCGAGCCAAATTGAGCCTTCGAGCCAAGTGAAACCGCGTCTTGAGTATCGTAGATTGGTAGAAATTAGCCCCCCTCAAGACAGCACTTGTGAAATTTGCATTGGTAAGATTAGCTCCTACAAATCGAGTACCTCCCAATGAGCTGAGCCAGACGGAAATACCGCGAACCAAGTGGTCTCTCGGGTCTCCAGATAAAGCTCGCTTTGAGACAAGAAAACCAACTACTACATTCAAAATAATGCCTAACAAAGAAACTATCTCAGGAAGAGATATGGACAAATGACCATCACTGTGGAAGTAAACGCCCAACAAACTAAAAATAGCCGTGACCATGAAAATAGCGGCAATGGAAACCTTGACTTTATCATTGGTTGCGATACTGATTGCAATGCCAACTACACCAACAGATGCTGATATAAATGTCACTCCAGTAACAAGAGCAAGAATAAAGCCGACCGCAAAAATATCGCCAAGATCTGAGCTAGAGACAACTGCTCCGATGCCAAGAATCGAGGTCGAAACACCGATACTGAAACCTATGGAAATAATAGCAATGCCAAACGCCGCCAATAGTCCCTTGGCATAAATCAAGCCAAGAATCAAGAACGGAAGGATAATGCCAAGAACACCAGTCAGGATTTTTGCTAAAAGCGTTTCTATGAAATTCTTACTTAAGAGAGTCTCAACTAAGAATGCCCAAGACATTCCTACCAAGAAACTGGTAAAACCCAGAAGAGTGAATGCAATTAATAAGTGTAGTAACCGCCAAAGACGAGTAGCGCCTGCTTTTGCCCCCTCAAACTTAGTACCTGTTAAGGTCGCTCCTGTGAAGTTTGTGCCACGAATATCTGTACGGCTTAAATCCGCATTTGACAGGTTGACTTCTTCAAGATTCATACCTCGTAGCGATTCACCGCTCAAATCTTTCCCCTCAAAGTTTCGTTCCTCATAACGATAGCGGCTTCGCAATTCTCTGGCTGTAAGCTTAGAATCTTCCATAGAATAAGAAAACCAGGAAAAATGAATGGTTTAATTCTACAGACTGTCGCCAAAACCCTGAATATTTGCCCCTTAAATTTCACTTTTCAAACAAATACATTTATGTCGACTTATGTCAACTATAGATTTTATATTATTGTTCGAGGGATGCACTAACGCACCTCTATGGTTGTGGGGTATGTAAGCCATTCATGCAAATATATAGGCACGTTTCCTGAAAGTATTTTTAGCTGAAGCCGAGGTCTCATAGAGATTTAGTTGAAGCTGTCGTTCAAGCTCCAAGCAGCAGTTCTTAAACCAACTCTCACCTGGAGGAGGAACAGAGTTCAATTTTAGATCGCTATTAAGCCTGCTGTCATTCAGTTAGGGTCAACAGATTGCCTGGGCTTGGGATAAGGTGGTTTTGCCACATTATTTTCTCTGGTTGAAGTGTCTCATC
>CALDSK010000253.1 GCA_937911865.1 uncultured Synechococcus sp. | reverse complement strand
TGATTGAGAAGATCAATCAGGCACAGCCACTGGCAATTGGACTCGATGTACATCGGCCCAAGCCGGTAGTCGGACCTGCTCAGCCGGTAGTCGTAAGCTCTGACGGTGGAGAGTCTGCATCTCAATCAACCGGCTATGAGCGGTTTTTACAGCAGGTAGAAGAGAATCCTAACTTATTTTTAGTGTGTGCCTATGGCAGCCAGGATGAAAACTACCAGGCCCCGCCGGAGCTACCACAGGCGCTGCAAAACACTCAAGTAGGCTTTAGTGATTTGCCTATAGATGCGTTTCGTATGTATGAGGGACGGGTGCGCAGCGACTTGAGTCCTCAAGGTAGTACAGGGCTGGCCGGTAATAATGTTCGACGACATTTGCTGTCTTACCACTATGAGTGGCCATCGGTAAATTCAACTTGTACTACGCCCTATAGCTTAAGCTTTCAGCTAGCGTTTGAGTATTTGACGCATCAGGGGGTTTCTCCAATTGATGTCACAGAGGATGAGTATTGGCAGTTTGGGTCGGTGGTATTCCCTTCTTTACCTCGTCGGTTTGGCGGGTATCAAAACCTGCAGGGGCTGAACGATCAGATTTTGCTGAACTACCGAACGGAGCAACCCGCGCTCAAGCTGACGATAGAGCAGATTTTGACGGATAATTTTGAGCTGGAAATGCTGCGAGACCGAGTGGTGATGATTGGCTATACCGCGCCGGTTTCTAAGGATTATTTTGAAACGCCATACGGGCCGATGCCAGGGCTGTGGGTGCATGCACATATGGTAAGCCAGCTGATGAGCGCAGTAATAGACGGGCGGCCGTTAATACATACGCTGCCACAGTGGAAAGACTGGCAGTGGGGTGACATGCTGTGGATATTGGCTTGGAGCGTTACTATGGCTTATATAAGCTGGCGGGTGCGACGGCGATCGCTCTGGCTAGTGCTGGTGGGCAGTGGTGCGAGCGCACTGTATATAATTTGCCTAGTAGCCATTGCCGATGGGCTCTGGCTACCTCTGATACCAGCGCTTCTGTCTGGGTTAGTTAGTGCGAGCTGGGTACGGCTTAGCCTATCAACTGAGCGTAAGCTGCCAGTAGCTGAGGATTCTGTAGCTGAATAAGCAGCAATGTTGAGCTCTATCACTGAGCTCTACCAATTGATCGCTGTAGGCTATAGCTTCTGTCGAGATGCTTAGGACACTCTTGTTGGCTGAAACCGTTACATAGCAACGGTCCACTCAGCTAGCAACGGCGGAAATCTGCGACGCCAAGCGTCGCTAGCAATGAGACTTTGCGTCGCCAAGCGTTGCTAAGGAACGTCCACCAAGACAGGGAATGCTTACCAAGACAAAGTCAGCATGCATGCTGACTTTGCTATACCTCATAACAAATAACTTAAAAAGCAAGCAACAGCTGCCGTTTAGCAGCTGACATAGGTGATTCGAAAGGTTTGGAGATAATGTCTAGTGTGATCAACATAGCGCGTGCCATGGCTAAAACAGCGGTCGGCGCGATCGCTCTCATGGCTGTTACAACTGTGCCTGTATCGGCTTCTACCGCTGCGAGTGAAAGCAGGCGTGAAAGAGACGCTGAGTTGACTGCTGCTAGGCAGTCGACTCAGCGTCCTGCCCGCTCACCTGCTAGGCAACCCACTGACCAGCCTAGTCAACCCACTAATGAATCAGGCGGCAGCCGACGCTCACCTACCCGGCGACGGGTTGAGCGGCCTCGCCCGCCTCGTAGACTGCCACCCAATCGAGTACAGCCGGGCGGTGGATTGGATGTTTCGGTGAGTGCCTGCACGCCAGACGGTCCGCCGTTGACGGCTTTAGTCCCGGTGGAGAATCCTGTGTTTACCAGGCGCGATCGCCCTACGTTTTTGTTCTATTTTCCCGATGCGCCCGAAATGGTGAAGCATGCGGAGTTTATTCTGCTTAGTGAAGATGAGAAAGAAGTGGTATTCTCTGCTCAGTTTGAGCCGCGGGCGAGCGGAATTGTTAGCGTTTCTTTACCGGATACTGCTAAGGCGCTAGTTGTGGGCGAAGCCTATCACTGGTATTTGAATATGCACTGTGAGACGACAGACAGCGTCCCTTCCGTCAACGGTTGGGTGCAGAGAGTTGCTGAGGATGAGGCAGCAGTCGCTGTTAGTGAGGGTATGCCATTGGCCTGGTACGATGCGATCGCTAGAAGCGTTCCTCAGCGAGGGCTTTCTGGTCAAGTTATGCCTGAGCACGCTCCTGAGCAAAGTGTGCCTCTTAGCCTACACGAGCAGTCAGCGAGCTTTCCCTCTCCCTGCTCTATGGAATGGGCCGACTTGCTGACAGCCGCTGGGCTAGATGAGCTTATCGATGTGCCTGTGCTGGGCCCCGCGATAATCATGTCTCCCTCATCTTTCTTCGCCTCTTAACCGTTTTTTGCCCGTCGCTTTTTCATCCGTCGTTTCTCAGCTGAAAAGTTCCGGGTAACTGTTGAAAACCTATTTTTCTCTTGCCAAAGGAAGTTCTCTAAACATTAGAGAACTTCCTTTATTGCGTAGCCGCATATTGTGCAGTCGTAGAAGATTGAAGTGCTAAAGCTCTTTTCACCTTAGCTCTTTCTACATTATTTCTTTTCAGTAAGACCGTAAGTACCGCGTTCTCCCTTAAACCATTCTCCATCTCGAACGCCTCCCGATAGAATATTCGAGATTCTATTACGGGCTTTTAGGTATTGCTGCTTTGGCATACCTTCTTTAAAGAGAGAATCCATGACTTCTGCAATCTTAAAAGACTTATCAGGCTGGGTATCTAGAACAAGTCTAACGGCTTCTGGAATAGTTTTTTCTTTTACACCAGGGCGCGTGTATTTTTGCCAGCTGGCTGTTCTGCCGTCTTTTTTCTTGTTGGTTCTAGTTTGCTTTGACGCTGTTTTCTTGGCAGTAGCTTTTGTCGCTTTCTTTTCTGCTTTCGCTGCGGTAGATGACGAACTGTCTTTAGTTGCGGCAGGTTCTGGGATTGCAATACTGCCATTTTCTCCAAAGAGCGGCAGAACAGCTCGAACGCCTTCTAACTTTCCACGAACTTCCTCTAGCTGGGCTGCTAAAGAAGCTTCTTGAGCAACTAATTCTGAAGCAATTTCCTGTAATTGGGGCAATACGGTTTGAGTCATGAGTGAAATGCAAGGGTTTCATTGTTGTCTAGGTAATAATATTAGCGCAACAGTTCACACTCAGAGACCCTTTTGTAGAAGTAATTTTTGTCTATCTTTAAATAGACATAGTCAACAGACGCAATGTCTTGTTGTTTTTACAGCATCTGCTCGTTGATTAAGAGTGTCTGAAAGCCTTGACTCGTCGCTAACAAAGCGATTTTACTATTAGCTGTCTCGATGTATTAGAACGTTTGCTACACAGACTCTTTTACTCTATTGGTTTTTTAGCCTATTACTTTTTCACCCTACTACTTTTGATAGGGTAGCTACTGGAGAGTGGTTATCTCAAGTATTTAGATAAACCACAGCAAGAATTGGTAAAACTATAAACAAATTGATGTATTACTGGGCACTGTCTGTATGGGAACGCTCACCAAGACAAAGTAAGAATGCATCCTTACTGCTCATCCTGACTTTGCTGTAGTATCTGTCAAGTTTGCTGAGGACAAGGCTGAATGCCACCGCTTATATCTGTAGAAAGCTTTATGTCAGATCGCCATAAAGCTTGTCTGTTGGGTTTTCTAGCCCTATTTAGCTCTATTTTATTTAGTGTTGTTTAGTCTTAAGGTCTACGCTGGTTGAATCGTTTTTGCAGATCTTCGGAGCTGACAGTTCTACGAACACTCGTGTCTTTCCTTTGTGGATTCACTGAACTTTGTTTTTGAGGTGACTCACCTTTATTTATGCCTGCTGTGTGCTGTTTGGTGTTGGGTTTGGGTCTTGGCTTTGGCTTGCTAGCGGCTGATGCCGATATGGACTGCTGGGCTTGAGTTGGTTTGTCCTGATGGCTATTTTGTACGTTGTCTAAACGCATGCTGAGACTGATCCGCTTGAGATTTTCTTTAATCTCTATGACTTGTACTTTGATAACTTGCCCAACCTGAACAATCTCCTTGGGGTCTTTGACGAAGCGATTAGCCATTTGCGAGACGTGTACCAGTCCATCCTGGTGTACGCCAATATCGACAAATGCCCCAAAGTTAGCAACGTTAGTCACAATGCCTTCTAGCACCATGCCTACGTTTAAGTCTTTTATTTCATTTACCCCTTTTGCGAACGAGGCATAAGTAAATTCAGCTCTTGGGTCTAATCCGGGCTTTTCTAGCTCGCTGAGGATGTCTTTAAGGGTCGGTTCTCCTACGTCTGCGGTGATGTACTTTTGAATGTCTAGTCGGTTTAGCCGGTCACCTATTTGGTTGATTTCGGTGAGCGGTACCTGTAAATCACTAGCAATTTTCTGAACTAGCCCATATCGTTCTGGATGGACTGCTGTATTATCGAGCGGATTGTCTCCTGCTCGAATGCGCAAGAAGCCAGCTGCCTGTTCATACGCCTTTGGACCTAGTTTGCTCACTTTTAAGAGGGTTTTGCGATCGCGAAACTGACCTATTTCATTGCGAAAGCTCACAATATTGTTGGCAATCGTCCGGCTGACGCCAGAAACATATTCTAGAAGCTCTCTAGACGCTGTATTGAGATCTACGCCTACGTAATTCACACAGCTTTCTACCGTATCGTCTAACTTCTGCTTTAGCTGTTTTTGATCTACGTCGTGCTGATACTGGCCGACGCCAATTGATTTAGGATCTAGTTTTACTAGCTCAGCCAGCGGGTCTTGAAGCCGACGAGCGATGCTAATAGCCCCTCGGATCGTGATATCTAGATCTGGAAATTCATCAATGGCTGTTTTACTCGCGGAATAAATGGAGGCTCCAGACTCACTAACCATGACTTTAATGGGCGGATTCTCTAAATCAGCGATGACTTCGCCAACAAACTCGTCTGTTTCTCGGCTGGCTGTTCCATTGCCGATTGCTATAAGCTTTATGTTATGCGTGCGGATTAGCGCTGCGAGTGTTTTCTTCGCCTCCAGTCGCTGACCTTTGCCAGTATGCGGATAAATCGGTTTGTACTCTAAAAACTGACCTGTTTCACTCACCGCTGCCACCTTGCATCCTGTGCGAAAGCCAGGGTCAATGCCTAATGTCGGCTTCATCCCAGCAGGCGCTGATAGCAGTAGATGATTGAGATTTTCAGCAAAGGTTTGAATAGATTCTCTATCGGCCCACTCTTTTTTCTCAGCGGTGACTTCATTGGTTAGCGATCCCTTCATCAGCCGGTTAAAGCCGTCTTTGACCCAGCGCCGGTAGAAGTCTTTTAATACTCGATGAGAGCTTCTGAGCTGAGTGTTGACTAAATACTCTAAGATTTCCG
>CALDSK010000252.1 GCA_937911865.1 uncultured Synechococcus sp. | reverse complement strand
TTCGTTTCAGTCCTGATGGCAAGACCATCGCCACGGCCAGTAGCGACGGAACGGCCAAGCTGTGGAACAAAGACGGCACATTACTGGATTGGGCAGAATTCCATCCTTGTTATGAAATGAAGAGCTATCTACGAGACAGTCCCTCTGTTCAAGCGGAGGACAGAAACCTTTGCGACTAAGCTCAGTGCTTAAAGGTGTATCATTAACGTGATAGAGGCAAGTTGTGTCATGCAGGTAAATTGGGGTAGTAGGGGTCGTGGGTTCAAATCCCGCCGCTCCGATCGGCAGAATGTTTGCTGGCAAAGAGCCGTCCTTACTGAAAAGGACGGCTCTTTGATTTATATCTTCTCCAATGTGTCGCAATCAGTCTATTCGCAACTCTTTAGGAAGTGATTCTTGGCTATCTTGAAGTGTTAAGCCCTATCTTTAAACAATCTCAGGATAATCGAGTCTTCTAGCCTATTAGATGTATTGTGCGTGCGTACACTAAATGGTTCCTCTGGTAAGTCGTACTGTGTACTCTGTCGTTGGTAATCACAAAGGAGAAAACTATGGGTCTCGAAGATAAGTTGAAAGATGCTGTAGATAGTGCCAAAGAAAAAGTGGAAGGTGTTGTTGGTGATACTGGTGAAATCGGCGAAGACTTGAAAGACAAAGCCCAGTCAAAGATCGACGAAGTCGCTTCTGATGTAGAAAGCAAGGTCAGCGATACTGTGGACAGTCTCAAGGACAAGCTGCCTGGCTAGTATCTGCTAGCGACTATTGACTGACATTCATCAATTTCAATAGCTTTGAAGGTCTGCCTATCCAAGGGAGGCCTTTTTGTGTAGGTTGCGTGTAGAGCTTAGGTGGCGATCGCAGTAAATGCGTAATCGTCTAAGCATTTACGGCTAGCGATTGTCGTGATCGCAATACAGCACCACTAGGTACAACCTCCTATGGCACAATATAGACATTATTAACACCTGTAGATAAAGCCTGTGAGTAACGCCAAGCAGCCTGCCCGCCGCGCCGTCTTTCCCTTCACTGCGGTTATCGGCCAAGAAGACATGAAGCTAGCACTGATTCTGAACGTGATCGATCCTAAGATTGGTGGCGTGATGATTATGGGCGATCGCGGTACAGGTAAATCTACGACTATCCGCGCACTAGCCGATCTCCTGCCAGAAATCGAAGTTACCGCAGACGATCCCTACAACCGGGACCCCAAAAATCCCGACATACTCAGCGAATACGAAGGCTCAGACATTCCCGTTGTTGCCAAAAAAGTTCCTATGGTGGACCTGCCGCTAGGCGCAACCGAAGATCGCGTTTGCGGCACGATTGACATTGAGAAGGCCCTTTCTGAAGGTGTCAAGGCGTTTGAGCCTGGCCTTTTGGCAAAGGCAAACCGAGGATTGCTCTACGTAGACGAAGTCAACTTGCTGGACGACCACCTCGTCGACGTTTTGCTTGATTCAGCGGCCTCCGGATGGAACACCGTTGAGCGTGAAGGCATTTCCATTCGCCACCCGGCTCAGTTCGTTCTGATTGGATCCGGTAACCCAGAAGAAGGTGAACTGCGCCCTCAGCTGCTAGACCGCTTCGGTATGCACGCCGAAATTCGCACTGTCCGAGACCCTGAACTGCGCGTGCAGATAGTAGAGCAGCGCACCGAATTTGACCAAGATCCTGATGGCTTTTCGGCTAAGTGCAAAGCTGAGCAAGACGCCTTGCAGGAAAAGATCGTCAGTGCTCAAAACCGTTTGAAAGAGGTCACCCTAGATCCTGATTTCCGTATCAAGATCTCACAGGTTTGCTCCGAGCTAGATGTTGATGGTTTGCGTGGTGATATTGTCAGTAATCGTGCGGCAAAAGCGCTAGCTGCATACGAAGGCCGTACAGAAGTGACGCTCGAAGACATTCAGCGGGTGATTGCTTTGTGCTTGCGCCACCGTTTGCGTAAGGACCCCTTGGAATCTATTGATTCTGGTTTCAAAGTTGAAAAGACATTCGGCAGCGCTTTTGGTGTGGCGGTTGCTGGAATGTCAGCCAATGGTCGTCAGCCTGCTGGAGTGCGATAGCGAGATATTCGCGACTGCTGACGCTTTATGACGACAAAACGCATCCTTGGATTAGATCCGGGGCTCGCTATTCTAGGTTTTGGTGTGATTGAGTACGATCCTGCTAAAATGCGTCATCTCAACCCAGAGATTAAAACCGTGGACTACGGCATTGTCCAGACACCTGCACGCACCGATACGGGCAAACGATTGTGCACTATCTACGACGATTTGCACAGTGTGATCGATGAGTATAAGCCCGATCTGGTTTCTATCGAGAAACTGTTTTTCTACCGCATGGGCAACACGATTTTGGTCGCTCAGGCGCGGGGCGTCGTGATGCTGGTGCTGGCGCAGCGAAATCTTCCTTTTGTAGAATTTACGCCCGCTCAAATCAAGCAGTCGATCACGGGTCATGGCAATGCTGACAAAGCTGACGTGCAAGATGCGATCGCTCGCGAGCTGAAGTTAGACAGCATCCCAAAGCCTGACGACGCTGCCGATGGTCTTGCCGTTGCCTTAACAGCCTGGTTTCGGATGGACTAGCGCTAGATTGCATCACCTATAACAGCACTGATTGGGGATAAAGACCATGCCAGAATTTGCGACCTCATTAGCCAGAGCTAAAGTTGATAAGCTGATGCAGCCTGCTCTCATTCGGGTCATCGATAATATCCGAAAGCAGCTAGATCAGGCCACCTGGCAGGGGCGTTACGAAGAAGAGCTGATTTGGCCAGAAGGCACAACGCCTGAGCAGAAGCAGGAATATGCAGCGCTGCAAAAGTTACTTCACGGCGTTCCACCAGAAGAGCACGATCGGGTCGCCGATCTGATGTCACAGTTGCCGCAGCCTTCTCCTTTATATACACTGCGGTTGAATCACGCCGACCAGGCGGACCGAACGGTTGATATTTGGGCGCTTTGCTATCAGGTATGTGCTGTTGCCTACGACGAAAACAGTACTGCTGCCATTGAGGCGGATGACAGTCTCTTTGATGAGCTGGGCGAAGTTGACTGGCGCGTACTAGATGACAAGACAAAGGCGTTAATCGAGGCGATTTTTTCTGACTTGCCATCCTAGCTGTGTTGTTCCGACTGTGCTGTCTCAACTACGCCTTTAGCGATCGCCTTTCAAGAAAGTTATGTCGTAGTTGAATCGTGCCTATCTATTCGTTAGATGGTCAAACCTTTGATTGCTGTGGTTATTTGAGATAAGTATCTTCAGCGGTGAGTGCATATGCAGCTAATCGGAATGCTTGATTCTCCCTACGTTAGGCGAGTTGCGATCGCACTTCACTATTACAATCTCGCCTTTGAGCATCAATCGCTCTCCGTCTTTCGCAACGTAGACGAATTTAGCAAAATCAACCCGCTGATAAAAGCCCCGACTCTGGTGTGTGATAACGGCGAAGTGCTGATGGATTCAACGCTAATTTTGGCTTACCTTCAAAAGCTCGTCGGTAGCAAGCTTTCCCTCATGCCTGAGTCAATAGAAGACTATCAAAAAGCACTGCGTCTCATCGGACTGGGCTTGAATGCTTGCGATAAGAGTGTGCAGATTTACTACGAGCGCGACATGCGTCCAAAAGATAGGCAGCATCAGCCCTGGCTTACGCGGGTAGCGTCTCAGTTAAAAACTGCTTACGAACTCATTGAAGCTCATGTGCAATCAGCAAACGGCTGGCTAATAGAAGATCGGCTGACCCATGCAGATATTGCCGTATGTGTAGCCTGGCAGTTTACGCATCATATGATTCCTGGGGTGATTCAACTAAATCACTATCCGTCGCTTTCGCAGCTGTCGCTACAAGCTGAGGCAGCGCGCGCATTTATGCAATTTCCGCTAGCGCCTGGCTGGCAGGCTCAGGCTTAAACGCTTGCTTATCTGCTGTTTACGCGACTTATCCACAAGAAAATGCGAATAGACCTCAATGCAGTGCCAGTAGAAACCGGTACGACTTATCCAGCAGCGTTCCAATCAGCTGTTGCTGGGCGATCGCGCCAACGAGTCGGCAACGCCGCAGGGCTCAAAAACTTCGGTGTCAACTTGACTACGCTTACACCCGGCAGCTGCTCAGCTCTCAGGCATTGGCATTCTGCGCAAGACGAGTTCGTTTACGTCGTGCAGGGTGAGCTGACACTGATCACTGATGAAGGCGAGCAAGTACTAGGCCCGGGTGATATGGCTGGCTTTGCTGCGGGCGTAGAGAATGGTCATCATTTGGTCAATCGAGCTAATGTGCCTGCTACGTATTTAGAGGTAGGCGATCGCACGCATCCCGATACAGGCAACTATCCTGACCACGATTTGGTTTGCTTGCCAGACCGTACGTTTATTCACCGAGATGGCAGCACTCACCACTAGTGCCTTTTTTCCGGTGTTTCTTCCCTGAGGCATAACTCTCGGCAACCCTCCTCATTCTCATTAGCCCGCTAGAGTTACGAAGAACCACCCTGCTCAAATCAATAGGCATAATGTTTCACTGGCATTGGAGTAAGCGTGAAAACTTCCGTGGCTACAGTTTTGTACGCTTTGGGCATTTCATTCGAATCACGCTCTTATGCGGCTATCAACTGGTAACTCAGCATGAACGTCAACCAGTGAACGTCAACCAGAAAGCGCTCGAAAATGCGCCGATAAATGAAAATCTAAGGTATAAATTTATACTCTTAAAATTTGGTTTGCTGAGTTAGCTATCTATAGTCAGCTTTTTGGCCTATGGTCAGCTCTTGGGCTGATTTCTCGGCTACTAAGGTTCTCATCGCAAAACAATAGGACTTCAAATGAGAAAAATCCGCTTTTTAAGCGTATTGATGACACTAGCAACCACGGTCGGTCTTACGTCAATCAGCGTCGTTGCCAATGCGCAGGTTCGTTGGACGCCTGACCCTGAGCGTGGCCGGGCTTCTAGTAGTATGTCTGGCGGACGGCGAGGAACGCCTTTTGCCGCTTGCGCGCTGGACCACGGTAAGCCCGATCCAGCTATTACACTGCTTGTGCCCGATGGTAGTGTCAATCTTACGACCGAAGCACTCCCTACACTCTCCTGGTTCTTAGAGAGCGATCAGGTTGTAGAGATGGAATTTGTGCTGTCCTCGCCTGAAAGTGCTAGCGCTATCTATACTCAGCAGATTCGGTCGGCGGCTGGACTAGTAGAAGTTGCACTGCCAGAATCAGCCGCATTAGAGCCAGAAATTCCCTATCGCTGGACTGTTTTCGTCGAATGCGATGGTGGCGAATATTCTATTCACGCCCGTAGCTTTGTTCAGCGTACAGAGGCTGCTATGACTGGCGCAAGCCTAGAAGCGTCGCCTTTGGAGCTAGCGAGTTCTTATGCTGCACAAGGCATCTGGTACGATGCGCTCAACACGCTAGTCTCTGCATACCGCGAAGAAAGTGAAATGGATACCCTGTTGGAAATCCGTAGTCTGTTACGTCAGGCCGATGCTGAAGTTCCTTTGGATCTTTCTCTAGCCGCAGAATCTTGAGCGTTTCGCTTTGTGGCCTTGCTTATAGCTATCCGTGGTATCTCAATTAATGCTGAGTGCTGGCTGGCACAAATTTCTACGTCATATCTACAGCTATATCGATGCTGACTGGGTTTCTCAGATGAGTCCAGTTATATAAACGTGGGTCGATCTGTAAACGAGTGGGCTTACTAAAAGGGCAAGCCAGTTTCCTATGCTATCTTTACGCACTGCTGTCGTTGCATAGGGCGTTGGGTGGTGTGACCGTGACGCTGAGTGCGTGTTCAGTCGTACGCCTTTGGCTCAGCGATATACGGAGAGGACAGATTTTTAAGTGGTGGATCACCTCCAAAAGTCATCTGCCACAGAATGGCTGTACAGTCTTGGCACATGGTGGCACAAGGTTGCTGGCAAGCGTGCTATGCCGCTGATTCTTGGGGTGATAGCAACCAGTGGTGTGCTAACGCTACGTAGCCTGGGCGTTTTTCAAGTTTGGGAGCTGCACGCGTTTGACTGGATGATGAATCACCGCCTAGCCGAGCAGCCAGATGAGCGCATCGTAATTATCGGGATTACAGAAGAAGATATTGAGCGCTCTCAAAGCGCGGTCATCTCCGATACGTTTCTCGCTGAAGTCATTCTGGCTGTAAAAGATCAGCATCCTGCCGTAATTGGCCTGGATCTCTTCCGCAATGTGGCTCACGATGATGGCTACAGTCAGTTACAAGAGATTCTGGCGGAAACACCTAATATTATCGGTATCGAGAAGGTTATTGATGACGATGCTTTAGCCGCTGTATCTGGCAATGCGGTACTCACTCAAGACAATCGAGTGGCTGCTAGCGACCTGATTGTAGATGTAGACGGTCGGATTCGTCGCGGATTTTTGTTTCCCAGTGCAGTCGGCGATTTGGTGATAGAAGGCCTCGCTTTTCGAGTCGCTTTGGAGTACCTAGCAACTCATAATATTTATCCCAACCCTGACGCCAACGTTTTAGAACTCGGCCATGCGCGCCTTCCCCCTTTTGAGAAAAATTCGGGTGGCTATAGTAACGCTGATGCTGGCGGCTATCAAATTGTGATGAACTGGCGCTCCAACCTACACTTTCAAACCTTTAGCGCGTACGAAGCTGTAGAAGGCAAGATTCCACCAAACGCCCTGCAAGACAAAGTTGTTCTGATTGGCAGTATGCAGGCTGGGGATGCAGACGTATTTTTTACGCCCTACAGCATGGGCACTCGTAGAGACTCTCCTACTCTATTGCCGAGCTATGGTGTTGAAATTCATGCTAGTTTAGCTAGCCAAATTATTAGCGCAGCTTTTGGTCAGCGGCCTCCTCTGAAAACGCTCTCAGACTATGGCGAAGCGGCCCTAATTACTCTCTTCGCCTGGCTAGGAATTGGTTTGTACCATACAGGCCGCAGCGATTTTCGTCGTCTACAGCTCTATAGTTTTTTTCTCTTTGGCAATATGGGACTGAGTCTTGTTTTGCTGATGATTGGTGGCTGGTGGTTGCCGATTGTTCCAACGGGTGTCGCGCTAATAACCGCGCCGATTATCACTCGCTTACACAAGCTCAATCGGTTACAGGCATTATCAGAAATTGACGAATTAACTCAGTTAGCAAATCGCCGAGGCTTTCGGAAGCACCTGACAAAGGAGTGGCAGCGCGCCGTGCGATCGCGCACACCTATATCTCTGATTCTCTGCGACGTTGACTATTTCAAACTTTATAACGACACCTACGGGCATCCTCAAGGTGATGAGTGTTTGCGGCAAGTGGCTTGTGCCATTGGACAGTCTGTTCGTCGTCCAGACGACTTAGCGGCTCGCTATGGCGGTGAAGAATTTGTCGTTTTGCTGCCCAATACAGATGCTGAAGGCGCTCAACGGCTTGCCAAAGAAGCCGCTGCTAACGTTCGCGCACTTGCTATGGAACATTCTGCTTCTGAGATCTCCGCTTACGTCAGCATTAGTCTGGGTGTGACGACAGTCTTTCCAAGGGAGGGTGTGGCAGTGAGTACCCTAGTCGATACTGCCGACTTAGGGCTGTATGAAGCCAAGCGCCGAGGCCGTAACCAGATGGTGTTGAGATTGCCCTGGGCTGTTTGATATTCAAGCGCTCTTATCTTCAAGCACTCTTATCTTGTTGACGGTCTTGACGATGCGTATTGCGGTAGTTCACTCTTGCTCCGGCCCATTGAAGCTTGTTGCGCAGTGTTCGGTAGTAGGAGTGCTCTTCTCTAAGAATGATGAATTTTGCTAGGTGGCTAGCCATGCGGATATCGACGCGCTGACCTGGCCAAATGCTGGTTCCAAAGACACCGTCCGTCCAAAGCTTGGTGTTGCCTTCTGGGTCAACCAATGGCCAAACGCTGACTGTACTTCCTGGTGGAAGCACAATTGGCCGACTAGATAAGCTCATGGGACAAATCGGCGTGACAATTAGCGCATGCATTCCTGGGTGCACGATTGGACCATTCGCCGAGACCGTGTACCCGGTAGACCCGGTCGGCGTACTAATCAGCAGTCCATCCCCTTGGTATTGATCAACAACTTCGCCGTCGATTTCAACTTCTAACGTTGAAGTAATCATTCGATTGGGCGAGGCTGGTTTTACGCACATCTCATTGAGGGCAAAGTAGCGATCGCTCACGGGTTCAATATTGTAAGACTCACCCTTGTGGGTTCTTGCCTGTAGCATCATGCGCAGCTGTACAGCGTAGTGATCACCCAGCAGTCTTTCCCATATGTTTTCCCAGTCGCCAATGACTTCTTCAGCTGCCTCTGCCAAGAACCCAAGATGCCCCCCCACATTTACGGCCAGAATAGGAATATCATCCATGGCTAAATGGCGAGCTGCCCCCAGTGCTGTACCATCTCCGCCGAGTACTACAGCTAAATCAATGGGCTCATGAACCGATTCTAAAAAGACAGGATAAGGATTATCTTTCGCTCCGCTAGGCCCCATCAGAACCTTGGCACCTAGTGCTTCTAACTGCCGTGCGCACTTATCTGCGCAGCTTTTACTGACCTGATTACCTGCTTTATATACGATAATGACCTGCTTAAGCTGCACAGCGTTTCCTTAAGTGAGTTGATTCCGCATAAAAGTTTCCTAAGCAGCCGGGCAGGAGCTATACCTATATCTACCTGTACATAGCTTGCCGTATTGAGGCTGAAAGCCACACAAGTCAAGCTAAGCACTTACAGCAAAAAACCTTAAGGTTGAGATGCCCTCAAGGTTCGTTTAGCCTCAATGATTGCTGCCTACCGTCTCGGCTGTAGCATTTTGGCAGGAAAATTTCGGCACTACCACTTCAACACTACCACTTCAACAAATTGAATTGCTCCATATCAACTGTATCGCGGTTCCGATAGATAGAAAGCACAATCGCCAAGCCCACTGCAGCTTCTGCCGCAGCGATTGTAATAACAAAAACCGAAAATACCTGTCCTCTTATCGCATCTGGGTCTAGATAGTTAGAAAAGGCCATCAGGTTGACATTAACCGCGTTGAGCATTAGCTCAATCGACATCAGTACGCGAATAACATTACGACTGGTTACCAGGCCGTAGATGCCAATACAAAATAGGGCCGCTGCAAGGATTAAAAAGTATTCGAGTTGCATAGGTAGTTTGATTTAAGGCTTTCGAATGAAATCTACAGGCTATCACGACTGCCCGCAGCGACCAACTCGCGAGGCTTTTCTGGTAAGGTCAGCGCCTCTTCTGTTGGAATGGCTGTATCTGGCAAATACTCACGGCGCGCCAAAATAATGGCGCCTACTAGCGCAATCAATAGCAATACCGAAGCCAGTTCGAAAGGCAGTAAGTAGTCGCTGAAGAAATGTTGACCAATCACCTCAATCGCTCTGTCCCCAGCTGCAGGCACTGTAGAAATTGTCCAAGGATGAGAGAGTACCATGGTGCTGAGCAATCCGAATAAACCGGCACATACCGCGCCAGTTGCCGCCTTCCCAACCCATGCGTTTTTGACCGTAGCAAAGTCTTCCTGCTTGTTTACCAGCATGATTCCAAACAGAATCAAAACGTTGACCGCACCGACATAAACCAGCACCTGTGCCGCGGCTACGAATCCTGCATTAAGCAGAATGTACAAGCCTGAGATGCTGATAAAAACTAAGCCGAGCAAGAATGCTGAGTAAACAATATTAGAGAGAAGAACAACGCCTAGAGCGCCCACTAGCATAATCAGGCCTAAAAGGCCGAAGGATACGAGCTGTACTCCTTCTGCTAGGTTCAATGTTGCCAATGTCAAAACGATTTCTTCCTCATAGTATGTCTAGTTGAAAAAGTGCCAGTTGAAAGTGCTCACTCAAAATGCAACTTACAAAATGCAACTTACAAACGGAGCTCAAGGCAGTCTATTTGAGCTAACTGCTGCTTTTTTCTTCAGCAGCAGCGTTTGCAGGCGTTTTCTTCGCTTCTTCTGCTTCAATTTCGGCCAAAATGTCTTTAGGTAACCGTCCTGCTCTTTGCGTTCCCTTGGGTAGATCATGAGGATCCATTGCACCTTTGGGTAGGTAAGCAAATTCTCTCATGGGTGCCACCATTGGATCTTCGGTCACCTTGTAAGGTAAGCGGCCCAGAGCAACGTTATCGTAGTTTAAGTTATGGCGGTCGTAGGACGCTAGCTCATATTCTTCGGTCATGGATAGGCAGTTTGTGGGGCAGTATTCCACACAGTTCCCGCAGAAAATGCAGACACCAAAGTCAATACTGTAGTGGTTGAGCGTCTTTTTCTTGGTTTCTCTATTAAATTCCCAATCTACAACTGGCAGGTTGATAGGACAGACTCTGACGCACACTTCGCAGGCAATGCACTTGTCAAACTCAAAGTGAATCCGACCGCGATAGCGTTCTGACGGAATGACTTTTTCGTAAGGGTACTGCACGGTTACTGGTCGGCGCTTCATATGGTCGAAGGTAACCGATAGACCCTGGCCAATGAATTTTGCTGCCTGAGCGGTTTCTTTAGCGTAGTCACCGACTTGTTTTAGAAAGTTCAACATGACAAGGTCTTAGGGGTAATAAATAAACGTGGGACAAGCATTGCTTACTCACCGAGCAATCAACTCCGATCGATTTGATGCTAAATAGTGACTTTCAATTGGTTTATCCGCCAAAGAAGCCAGGTAAAGTCAGCTTGAGACCTGCTGTAACTAGCAAGTTCACCAGCGCAATGGGCAGTAAGAACTTCCAGCCCAGGTCTAGCAGCTGATCGATTCTAACGCGAGGTACGGTCCAGCGTAGAAGGATAGTTAAAAAGACCAGCAGATAGGCCTTCAGCATTGTCATCACAATACCAAGCGAAGCCGCAACGATTTGTACTACAGGCGCAGTTTCACTGATGCCGAGTAGCGCAGTGATGCTTTCTACAGGAACAGGGAAGCTCCATCCTCCTAGATACAGCACCGACACAATCAGTGCTGAAAGCATCAGGTTTACGTAGGAGCCGACGTAAAATAGTCCGAACTTCATACCTGTGTATTCAGTTTGATAGCCTGCGACTAATTCTTCCTCTGCCTCTGGTAGGTCAAACGGCAATCTTTCACATTCAGCTAGCGCTGAAATCCAAAAAATAACAAAGCCCACTGGCTGCCGCCAGATGTTCCAACCCAAAATGCCGTATTGCGACTGCTGATTGACAATATCGATAGTGCTCAGCCCGTTGCTCATCATCACAACAGCAAGAACGGCTAGTGCTAGAGGAATTTCGTAGCTGATGGACTGAGCCGCGGCACGTAGACCGCCTAATAAGGAGTACTTGTTATTAGAAGAGTAGCCAGCCATCAGTAAGCCAATGGGCGTGATGCTAGACAGTGCAATCCACAAAAAGATGCCAATCCCAAGGTCTGTAATCACCAGATTTTGTCCGAAAGGTACGATCAAAAAGGACAAAAACACCGGAATCACGACAATGGCGGGCCCAATAATAAAGAGCCACGGGTCGGCTTTTGCAGGAGTGATATCTGCTTTAAAGATGAGTTTGACCCCGTCAGCTACGGCTTGAAGTGCGCCGAGCGGTCCAACGTACTCAGGCCCGATACGCTGTTGGGCCGCGGCTGAAATCTTTCTCTCTAGCCAGACGCAGATGAAGATACTTACGGTTGCCACAATTAGCATAAGCACCATAGGGAGCGGTATCCATACCGTTTTGGCGGCACCTGCTGGTAGGCCCAAATCGGTGAGGGCGCGAACGAATGTCCCTTGGAGGTCAATGCCTGGAGTCATGCTTTTTAAAGACGTACTGCGGTGTCTTGCTACATTTCTTTAACAGATTCTAACGCTTAATCAACCGCAGTACGTCAATTCAGCGGTCGATTCAGACCTAAAATCTGCTCTCCAAAGTAAAAAATGTCTGGTGTAAAGCCGCTACAAAATAAAACCCCCCTAGCTGTAAAGCCAGAGGGGCTGGAGTTCCTGAAAATCGTCACTGGATATATAGTCACGTTATCGTTTGCTTTTGCAAAGGGGGGTAGGGCCCATCACCTCGAAAACGACCGGGAGTCGTACTTCCTTATTGAAGAACCTTAATCACACCTAAGGTCGTGGTTGTTCTGGGATTTGGCCAATTTGGTTAAAAGTGCTTTCGGATTAAATTTTTTTGACTATTTTTCCCATAGCTGTAAGCGTTTTTCGATTGAAATGTAAGGTTGCTCGTGGGGACCTTCGTAAATTTGAGTGGGACGAAAGATTCTATTTTTGCCGATTTGTTCTTTCCAGTGAGCGAGCCAACCGGCGACACGGGCGATCGCAAAAATCGGCGTAAACAAATCAGTTGGTATTCCTAGCTTGCGATACACCAGTCCAGAATAAAAATCTACATTGGGGTAAACCCCTTTATGTCCTAACTTTTCTTCGATGACTAGCTCTAGCTCTAGCGCAATATCGTAATAGTCATCGCGTCCAACCTTGGCAAATAGCTGTTCGGCCAGTCCCTGTAAAATCACTGCCCGAGGATCTTTTACCTTGTATACTCGGTGGCCAAATCCCATGATTTTTTGTTTGTTAGCGATGCGATCGCTAATATAAGGCCGTACGTTATCTACTGAGCCGATTTCTTGCAGCATAGCAATCACTGCTTCATTAGCACCGCCGTGCAAAGGCCCGGCCAACGTCCCTACGGCAGAGGCGACGACTGCATAGGGATCGGTCAGCGTAGAAGCCGTTACCATGGCAGAGAATGTAGAGGCGTTGATAGTATGCTCTGCATGGAGCATCAGGCAAATATCAAAGATGCGAGCCGCCAGCGGATCGGGCTCCTGCTCGTTTAACATGTACAAAAAATTAGCGGCATAGCTCAGATCGTCGCGAGGCTGCACCGGATCGTTGCCCTTACGCATCATCTTGAAAGCGGCCACCATGGTTGGGATTTTAGCGATCAGTCGGACCACCGCATTTTGCACATAGGCCGGATCTGAAAGTTCTCTGCGTGAATGAAATAGTCCTAGCGCCGCCGCACAAGCCTGCAACGCATCCATTGGGTGGCCGCTCTCAGGAAAGCATTTCATCATGTCGCGAATGCGATACTTTAACCGGCGGTGGTATTGAACTTCGTGTTCAAACGCTTTGAGATCAATCGTCGTAGGCAAGCCACCCCAAATAAGCAGATAGGCACTTTCTAAAAAGCTGCTGCTGCGGGCAATTTCTTCAATCCGAATACCCCGGTATTCCAAGATGCCATGCTGACCATCGACGTAGCTAATGCTCGACTGCGTGGCTGGAATGCCTTCTAACCCTGGCCGATACTCGCATGCCGTTGGCGTCATGTTTGGGCTCCTTTTTGTCAAAAACTGAAAATGGCTGTTAATACCATAGACCGAGATGACGTCTGAAATCTTTGTGTCCCCTGACTTTCTCGCTGTGGGCTATCGATTTATTGGCCTGATAGAGGTCAATTAGTCAGTATTTAGAACACCGTTCTCTGGATCGACTAGCCGCTGAAGTTTTTGCTTGATTTGCTTATCAAACACTTCCCACTTTTGCCGGTTGTAGTCGCTGTTTTCGTAGTAGCCAGAGAGAAATCCAATCGGGATTTCAAATCCGCCTGCCATGGACCGACCGCCACCGAAGAATCGACCGTGACTGTCCTGTCCCAAGGCTTCTTTTATAAACTCATCTGGGTCGAGCGTAATTTTATTCGTTCTTAGTGAGCCCACCACCAGCTCTTTCTCTTCGTCCTCGTCGTGCACAATTCCATAGACCACTGCGGTGTGGATATTTTCTTCTGTCACTAAAAAGTCTGCTGCTTGAGGAATCGCATCACGATCTTCATAGCGCAAGTAGCCTACTCCTGCGATAGAAACGCTGTTTTGCATTTGACGGTTGCGCAGCGATCGCTCAATCACATCCATCACTCGCCGCGATCTTGAAGCCTGTAGGATGGCGCTCAAAAGCTGCGCGTCATAATACTGGCTCAAGAAAGCCGCTGCTATAAAATCTGGCTCAGATGCCTGCATAAGTTGACTGGTATCTGAGCGTAGCCCATGCATCAGCGCGGTTGCACATTTTACATGGTAACTATTACTACGATCCAACTGGATCAGCCCAGATTGTAGATACTGCGCCATCATTGTGGCTGTTGCATGCGTATCAGGGCGAATATCAGCCATTTCAGCTTTGATCTTGCCCTGAATGGCGTGGTGGTCAATGACTAGAAGCAGCGGTAGTTCAGCCGCCTCTACTCGCTCTGTGAGGTGGCTAGTGGTTCCTTGGGTGTCGATTAAAACGTAACCTTGATACTGCGTTAGATCAGGTGCTTCTTTTGCTGATGCAGGCCATCGTTTTGCTGGCAGGTTAGTGAGTTTGACCAGCGCAATATTCTCTTGATGGCTGAGGGTCCCTGAATAAAAAATATCGCACTGGATATTGTACGCGCTGGCAATCAGACGGTAGGCCCAGGCAGAAGACAGTGCGTCGGGGTCTGGAAAATCCTGAAGTAGCACGAGCTGCTGAGTGCCACTATGTTTTTTGAGCAGCTTTTCTAAGGCTTCTGCTGGATTACTCTCTAAGCCGGCTGCTCGCCTAAGCGTGGCTGTTTGATCAACTAGCGCATTTTGTGCCAAGGCTGTCTTTCCTTTGTTATTTGAAGTGGTATTGCCTGAAGTTGTGGTTGAAGGCGGCTGTTTGGACATTTTAGGCCTCAATGACTGCTTGACCAATGGTTTTGTTGTCTAGCCACGATTTTTAGCAAAAGGCTTTCAGCAAAGGGCTTTGAGATGTCTAATTGCGGAGATGTTCTAATGCTGGAAATATTTTAATGCTGGAAATATAAGCTCTGGAAATATTAAGGTGTTCTGGCAGGAGTTCTGGAAACAGCAATGTAGGGGATTCCAGAAAACGCAGATGAGCCCACACACTTCCAGCTGGTTTTAGCTGGTGTGTTGCTATTCTATCAATTTTCGAAATGCGGATGTACCTGGGCCGACCACAACGATTCCCTTATCGGTGTGCAGCCCTGATTTCAAAGCGATCGATTAAGCTTGCTAAGGTAGCCCTATTGTCATTCGGTCTATCTAATGGGTCCGTCTAAGATGAAGGCGGCTTAATTAAAGCCCTAGTTGAGTCCAATGACGTACTGCCGCCACTCTTGGTGCACGCCACCGCGCACGTGTCTGGAGATCTCAAAGTATAAGCTGCTATGAGGTTTGCGTGGCTGGCTGGTCAGGGGCATTTCCGCCTCTCTTGGGGTACGGCTGCCCTTCTTGACGTTGCAGCGTACACAGGCACTTACAATGTTTTCCCAGCTATCGCCGCCGCCTCGCGATCGCGGGATGACATGATCTAACGTGAGGCTTTCGCCTGTATGTCCACAGTACTGACAGGTATTGTTGTCTCGGTGGAGTAAGTTTCGCCGGGTGAGCGGAATTTCTCGGTAGGGAATGCGAACATAGTGACGCAATCGAATCACGGTGGGCAAGGGAAAGTCAGGATATATTTGCTGTTCCTGCTGTTCTATCTGCTCTGCTTTGCCCTTGATGATTAGCACAACTGCGCGCCGCCAGCTTGTAATGTTAAGCGGCTCATAGGAGGCATTTAAAACGAGAACCTTACTCATATACAGTGCCGAGATTCTGCCTAGATACTAGCACAAGTGTATTTTAGCTGAGGTTGAGAGCCAGTTAGGTTAGGATTTTGGGAGTTAACTGCCGAAAGGTTCTGTCTATTATCTGAGAGATTGCCATGCTTAGTTGGGACCAGACACCTACGCTTGCTTCTATGCGTTGTTCTAGGGCTTGGGTCGAGATTGATCTAGAGGCGCTAACGCATAATATCAGAGCGCTAAAAGCGTTGCTCTCGCCCGCGACTGACTTGATGTCGGTGGTCAAAGCGGATGCGTATGGTCATGGCGCAGTGACGGTTGCGCGTACGGTCTTAAGGGCGGGCGCTACTTGGCTGGGGGTCGCTACAGTTCCAGAAGGTGTTGAGCTACGAGAAGCCGGAATTGAAGCACCGATTTTGGTCATGGGCGCGGTCAATGATCCAACTGAAGTGCGAGCGATCGCACATTGGCATTTGCATCCTACCCTCGTTAGTCCTAAACAGGCCCTAGTATTTTCTGAAACCCTAGCCACCTATACTGCTCATTCTTCAGAGACTGATTTCCTTCAAGCTCTACCTGTTCATCTCAATTTTGATACAGGCATGTCTCGGCTAGGTGTTCGCTGGTCGCAAGCTGTTGAGTTTGCGCGCTTTGTCAAGCAGCTGCCGCATCTAGATACGGTGAGCGTTTATTCTCACTTTGCAACGGCTGATAGTCCTGACCCTACAACGATGCACTTGCAGCATCAGCGATTTGACTCAGCGATCGCAGCGCTCAGACAAGCAGATCTACTCCCCAACAGGCTTCACCTTGCCAATTCCGCGGCCACGCTGACCGATTCGAGCTTGCACTACGACATGGTCCGCGTTGGGCTTGCAACCTACGGTCTATACCCAGCGCCTCATCTCAGCCAGAAGGTCGCCCTAAAACCTGTGCTGTCTGTTAAAGCTCGTATTACTCATCTAAAAGAACTCGCTGCGGGCGATGGCGTGAGCTATGGCCACAGGTTTATCGCTAAAAAGAATATGCGAATTGCTATCGTGGCCATTGGCTATGCTGACGGTGTGCCCCGGCTGTTGTCTAACAAATTGAAAGTTGCGATCGCCGGTCAACTGGTTCCTCAGCTAGGTGCAGTCACCATGGACCAGCTGATGCTTGATGTGTCAGCGCTGGCGTCTGTACAAGAGGGAGATATTGTTACATTGCTTGGCCAAGTCGGTTCGCAGCATCTCAGCGCAGATCAGTGGGCAGAAATCACTTCAACCATATCGTGGGAAATTCTGTGTGGATTTAAGCACCGCCTTCCTCGTGTTTTGCGCTCAGAAGCTACAGCGGCTTCTTGCTCTGAGCAGGAATCTTCTCCACGTTTGTAGACTCGTGCGCGTGCTGTAGAAAAGCGCGTTTCAACAGCCTTTATAACAGCTGCCATCGCAAGACAAAAAATATCTAAAAAAATATCTGAAAATATAGCTAGAGCTTTCGCAGAGTTCTTGGTATCATGATTGCTCACTCATGGAGAAGTGGCTGAGTGGTTGAAAGCGGCTCCCTGCTAAGGAGTTATGGGGTGTAAACTTCATCGAGGGTTCGAATCCCTCCTTCTCCGTTTTACTTAGGCAGTCTCTGTCCCTTGCTATCAAAGGTTTCTGACAGCCCAAAGTAACCTTTCTGGGGTTGCATTGTGGTGAGCAAAAGAAAAGAGGTGCTGAAATCGAAGCTGTCCTTTGTGGTCGATTACAAACTGGGCCGGTAAAGGGGCTCCCAAAGCCTGGCCTGTTCCGTACCGCCGGAACTGAGTGCAGCGAGAATCTACAAGCAGTGGCATTTCGAGCGCCAAGTCCCGCTGCACAACTTTGCTTTGATAGTCGTCGGTGCTTGTAATCATTAAGACAGTTACACCTAGACCGACAAACTGCTGATAGGCTTCATTCATCGCCAGGATGTGGGGATAGCAAAACGGGCAGTATTGCTTTTCTGTAAAAATGCGGGTGAAAGCTAATACGACCGGTTTGCCACGATAGTCTGATAATTGATGAGTTCTGCTATCCACATCTGTGAGTTTGAAATCAGGGACCGTCTCTCCTATCTGAAACTTGCAGCGAGCTGGAATCGGTAGAAAGTTTTTGAAAAATCGTCGAGTGATTAACCCTCGAAAATCGTAAGAAGTTAGCTGCATGAAAAAAACGGCGCTCTGCTTTAAAGTTTTTGCTTTCTTCTGTACTGATCTAATGTACTGATCTAAAGAGCCATCAAGGTCCAAAAAACACGGACTTTGATGGCTAAACTGTGCTGTCAATCTGAGTGCGGAAGCTATGTGTCAGCGTGTTAAACGGCTGCGAAAAACTCCTTAGACTTCACAGGATCAGGATTCATCGTTGCGCTACCAGGCTGCCAGCCCGCAGGGCACACCTCATCCGGGTGGGACTGTACGTACTGAATAGCCTGAAGTACACGAAGCGTTTCATCAACGCTACGACCAAACGAGAGGTTGTTGATAGTAGCGTGCTGAATAACGCCTTCTTTATCAATGATGAACAGACCGCGCAGCGCCACGCCGACATCGGGATCGAGCACATTGTAAGCCGCACTGATCTCTTTCTTGATATCAGAAACAAGAGGATATTCTAAATCACCAACGCCGCCCGACTTCCGATCAGACTGAATCCACGCAAGGTGAGAAAACTCACTGTCTACAGAAACTCCCAAAACTTCAGTATTGATATCGCTGAAGCTGCTGAAACTATCGCTAAAAGCAGTAATTTCGGTTGGGCACACGAAAGTGAAGTCTAGAGGATAGAAGAAAAGAACAACATACTTGCCCCGATAGTCAGACAGCTTGATCGTCTTGAATTCTTGGTCGACAACAGCAGTAGCAGTAAAGTCAGGTGCGCTCTGACCAACTCTTAGGCATCCTTGCTCGCTCATAGGAGTCTCCTCGGCTATAGGTATTACCTCGGAATATTAACATTAATTAAACGTCATACTCATAACGATTCTGCTTATTGCAGGGTGCTACGAACTTTTTGTGTTTTTATGTAGCTGTTGATTGGCTGAACTTCTTAAGTAAAGAGGCATCGACATCAAAAATGATGTCGATGCCTCTTTACTTTGTAGATGAAGTTAGATGTAGATGAGGTTAAATTGAGTAATGGCTCTGGCGGGATTTGAACCTGCGACCTTGGGCTTATGAGTCCCCTGCTCTAACCACTGAGCTACAGAGCCTTGTACGCGCGACACTCACTGCTTGTGTCGAACTAAGCTAAATAAATGTAACACGAAATGAAAACGCTTATATAAGTATTCTAGCTAACCAAAAGAAAATGCTGAAGACAAAGGTCGCATCGATAGCTAGCCATTAAAAATCAGCTTGATAGAGGTTAGAACAAATACCCTTTAAAGCATCTGAATAATCGCTATCAAGCTGATTTTTGCACGTTGGTTTCTGCTACCTAAGCCAGGAATTCATCTCATTGATGAATGTCAAAAGAACTTTCACTAGTAGATCTTACTAAAGCAGATCTTATCGACGCTAGCGCCCAGGTAAGTAAGCCACAGGATTGACCGCGCCTTGGCCATTCATATGTACTTCAAAGTGAAGGTGGGGGCCTGTGCTGTAGCCAGTGCTTCCCATCTCAGCAATTTGCTGCCCCTGTCTAACCGTTTGACCTGCGCTAACGTTCAATCGATTATTGTGCGCGTAGCGTGTCAAGCTCCCATCGGGGTGGCGGATCTCTACCATGTTTCCATATCCGCCAGAATTCCAGCCAGCCTGCTCGACTACACCCATTGCAGCCGCAACGATAGGTGTCCCTACCGGTCCGGCCACATCAACGCCTCGGTGCATTCTGCCCCAGCGCCAGCCGTACCCAGAAGTAACCGTGCCCTGTGCTGGCCAAATGTAGCCGTCAAAATACTCCGGCGCTTCAGGCAGAAACTCGCCAGCTTCGGGCAAGATAGGCATATCAGGAGAGACTACCTGCCCAGCCGAAGGCCGTTGGGCTGGCGTGTAAGCACTTGGGCTAATGGGTGCAGCAGCCAGTAAATCAGGGCTTGCTGTGGTCGCCGGTGAGGGTGATATCGCAACTGACTCGGAAGCTGCTGCTGGCTCGCTTGTCTGACCTCGCTCAGAGCGGGCGAGTAAAGAAGGGCGATCGCTGCCTCTGGTTCTAGCGATGTTTTGTCGAGTTTCCACCTGAGAGACCTCAGAGACTGGAACTGCTGTTTCACGAACAGCTTCAACATCCTCTAAAAGGTTAGCTACAAATGGATCTGCGTCCTGTTCGCCTGTCGCTGCAGAGCTGATAACATCTTGCTCCGTCACCGTTTCTCCGCCGACACTCGCTGGCATAGCAGGTGTTGCGCTGCGAAGTTCAGTTAAAATTCGAGCGCTGTCAGGTTGGTATGCAGTGCTTTGTAGATGAGCTAGCCGTCCGCTCGCAGGGCTAGAAATATTAGACCTGATGCCTGACGGACGAGCGTCTGTTTTGGCCGCAATAGGTTGCCCAGAACTTGCTGGAACCCTGAGCGTTGAGCCGGTGATGATTACGTTGGGGTTAGTCAGCCCGTTCGCATCAATAATGTCTTGCGTTGTTGTTCCCAGTGAGGAAGCAATACTTGCCAACGTGTCACCAGCCTGAATCTGATAGCTGCTAAACGACTGATTAGCCTGATTCGCTGCGAGCGCGGTAACAACAGGCGCAGAGTCTGTTGGCGTTGAAGCATCGGCGATTTCAATTTGTGCTGTAGGTCGTTCAGTAATTTCAAATGCGGAGATCTGACCACCTTGCTCGTCGGCTACAGTGCCGTGGTTCAGCGCCTGAGCTTCGGTACTAACCTCCTCTTCAACAGTTTGCGCAAGCAAAACCGGTTCGGAGGAAGAGACGCTTTCGAAGGTAATTTGGGCAGATGAGTCAGCTTCAATCGGCTCACTGACCTGTAGAGCCTTATTCGCTCCAGGTACTCTGAGGATCTGGCCAACACGAATGGCAGTTTCTGGAGGAAGCTCGTTGGCAAACTTCAGGTCTCTTAGGCCAACCCGATGATGCTGTGCAATTTGCCACAGGCTCTCGCCAGATTCAACAGTGTGATAGGCGACAACCTCAGCCTGCGAACTCTCATAAGCTCTAGCAGTCTCATCTGCCGAGACTTTGGAATTACTTGAAAAAGCTTTTGTGGTTTCAGTGGGTGCAGGCGAGGAGACTGCTGCTGACGCCTCAGTCCCTGAAACGAGTGCTCCAGATGCCCCAACCGATAGCGCTAGTCCTAGCATTGCGGCTGACTTTACTCGGCCAGTGCTAGATGCACTCTCACCTTCCTGTGGACTGTATGAATGACCTGGGTCAGACAAAGACTCCTGTGAAATTGCTTGTTTCAAGGAATAACCTCCTAATGATTCAGCGTATAACCGCTAGTACTCAGCCTCGTTTTGCAGTAGCAAAGCTGACTGATGAGTGAACGATTGCATTAACAGCAGTGCTGCTGGTCGTTAGCGTTTAGACCTTGCTGGATCCAGCCATGAAACTGGCCCATAAGTCAAGTGCCTGTGCAAGTCTACAAGCCGACTGGCTTGCCCGACTTAGGCAAGTTTACACGACTTAACGAGAAATTCAATCATCACTTCTTCGACTTACTCTGAATGCCCAAAAAAATCAGGATTCTAAACTTTCGCTGTTGCTCTGCTGTGTTAGACCCCCCAGCCCACTCTGGTCGAAATCTAAGGAGAACCTGTAGTGATGGGCCTTTGAGCTTTTTTGTGTTTAGACAATTTTTTTTTTGGCACATTGTGCTTGTAATGCCGTTTTGTGGCTTAAAGCCCGCAGGTGACTCTGGTGAGAGAAAAACCGATAGATCCTTAAAGCTCCGATGATGCCTGTGATTGGCGCAGCTCTCTGCAAATGGAGGGAGAATTAATTCCGGTTAACAACGAATAATTGATGGATTGAGGAAAAATAGGAAATACTTATGAAAAAATGCACTACATAATACAGAAAAAAGCCGGATGTCTTTTAAAACACCTGTATAACATCAGATTTTTCAGGGGCTAGGATGGCTTATTTTAGAAGCTGCTTTGCCGATGAATAGATCAGCTTTGCTTATATTTCTATTTATTCACAGATATTTGAGACCGTGCCGGGGGCTTAGGTGATTGGCAGAGGAAGAATATCTGTGTTTCAACTATTTTGTTTGACGGATAGCTTCAAAAAGTCCAACTGCTGCGCAGACAGAAAGGTTGAGGCTTCTGACATGTCCTTTGCTGCTCATGGGAATGGTCGTGAGGTGATCGCAGTGTTTGATGTCTTCCGTGGATAGTCCTTTGCTTTCACAGCCAAACAGCAACCAATCGTTGGGCTGATAAGCGATATCTGTGTAAGGGTGGCTAGCTCTGGCGCTGAATCCAATCAACCTGCCACCCTGTAAGCTAGCGGCTTGCCAAAAATCTTCGATGGATTCGTGTAGGTGTAGGTCGACATGGGGCCAGTAGTCTAGTCCGGCACGTTTGAGGTAGCGATCGCTTAGCTCAAAGCCAAGAGGCATCACAAGGTGTAGGGGCGTTTCGGTCGCTGCGCAGGTGCGAGCAATGTTGCCTGTGTTGGGCGGAATTTCTGGATTGACAAGGACGATGCTGGGCATTGATGAATGAACGTAGAGATAGGCGAGTAGCGAGATCCGCGAGCAGTCGAGTAGCGCGGCAGAGGTCGGTTGGCTGACTTGCCGTTACACGTAGGCAGGTGTGGGTTGACAGATATCTTGTGCGAGCAAGGTTTCTTGTTCCTTCATCTGGGCGATCGCACCTTGAATAACCTCCGTCGGACTATCTATTTCTGCCTGCCTTAGCCATCTTTGGGCTTGATTTCCCTCGCGTAAGATTTGTTTGATGGGATTGAGAAAGCAACCAATGCCAGACTGCTTAGCAAACGGCTGAACGTCGTGATATAGCTGTTCGATCCAGGCTTTGGCCGTGATGATTTTACCCGTTTCCCAATGTCGTAGCTGAGCCTCTAGGCTGTTTTTTGCAACGGCTTTCTCGTTTTCTAATGCGATCGCCAGTAAATCTTCACGTCTCGTATTCGCTGGAAGTTGACTACTTTCTAGTGGATCGAGCGCTGGCGTTTGCAACATCTGATGAAGTCTTGCTTCGAGTAGCGCCGTGACGGCTAGCAGATGCAGCGGGTCACTGACCAAATCGCAAATGCGTAGCTCCAGCCGGTTGAGATTGTACGGACGGCGATCGCCATTAGGTCTGACAGAACTCCAGAGGTGTCGAACGCTTTGCATGCTGCCCGCTTCTAGCTGCTCTTCTACCCAGCGAATATGATGCAGATGGCTTTCGAAGAGCGGCACATGCTTGGGCGTTTGGGGAAATAGATGCCAGCGGGTGGAGTGAAATCCGGTGATGCTGCCATCAAAAAAAGGCGAGGATGCTGTAAGTGCTAAGTATAGAGGCGCTTCTAGCCGAATAAGGCGACAGGCTCTGATGAGTTCTTCAAGATCGCTTATGCCGACATTGATATGAATGCTGGCTGTAACAACATCTGTCCCGTAAGTATTTTCAATGTAAGTATGATACGGATTTTGCGGATCGGATCGATGAAATTCTTGAGCGCCACCTAGCGGTAGCGTACTGCCTGGAATGATGGTGTAATCGCCAAGGCTCTTGAGATATTGCCTGAGCCGGACTCTGGGTTTTAGGAGCTCGCACAGCAAATGCTCGTATCTACAGAAGGGTGCGGTCGTATATTCCACGTTACGGGCATCCGGTTCCCTTACAAAGCCTTCAATCGCAGCCACAATCTTGTCTGAAAACCCCACAACTTCCCCTGCGGGCGTGCCGGTATACATCTCAACTTCAAACCCTTTCGATAGCAGCACGGTGGTGTCCTTTGTATTGGCGATGGTATGCAAAAACCGGAGTTTTTTCTCCTTATATATAGGAGGCAAATTAAAACTGTGTTTTAAGCGACGAGGCGAGCGTCCAGTTGGAGAAAATGAATGGCTTTTGTGCCGGTTACGCATAGGTTTATCTCAGCAGTATAAAGTGCTGATGGAGCGCATGACCTCTTTCTCATGTTGGGTTAATTGGCAGCAGCTGTCATAGGCTTATGTCGACTTGCTAATTTCACCTGCTAATTATTTCATCTGCTAATTCAAGAGCGCCTGACAGGTTACTCCCGCCAGGCGCTCTTGAACTATGGTTTGTGATTTGAGGCCTATAGAGTCTAATAAGGTTTTGAGGCTCTTATTCTAGACTTTATAGTTCTAGACTTTTAGAGTTCGAGCCTTGAACTTTGGGTGGAAATGCGGATGAAAGGACTTGAACCTTCACGTCGCGAGGACACTAGAACCTAAATCTAGCGCGTCTACCAATTCCGCCACATCCGCGTTGGGTCATCATATTAGCAAGAAATGAGGGACAGATGTGGTTTTTTAAAAGTATTCGTTGTCACAGCGCCTATGATGAAGGTGTTGGCACTCTGATAAGCACTAAGCATCTGATAAGCACTAAGCAAAAGAGGGCGCGATATCAGGAGCGGGTTCGAGATCAGAAATCGGCTCAAGGCGATAAAAGTGAAGGCAGCCCTTACATCAACCCCACAGTGACTCCACAGAGCGCTTATGATGAAATCAATAGCGGCGCGTGTTTAGCGATAAGTGCTAGGGTCAATCAGCAGATTTTGAGTATTGTTCGATTATTGAATGGGGAGATACGCTTCGGATGGGTAAGGTAGTTGGCATTGACCTTGGCACGACCAACTCTGTGGTTGCGGTTATGGAAGGCGGTAAACCCGTCGTGATTGCCAATGCAGAGGGAATGAGGACAACGCCATCTGTGGTGGCTTTTAGTAAGGAAGGCGAGAAGCTGGTTGGCCAGATGGCTCGTCGCCAGTCGGTGTTGAATCCTCAGAATACTTTTTACGCAGTGAAGCGTTTTGTCGGGCGTAAGTATGATGAGCTATCTCCGGATTCCAAGCGGGTGCCTTATACCGTGCGGCGCAGCGAGTCGGGCAATGTGAAAGTTCGCTGCCCGAGGTTAGATAAGGATTTTGCGCCCGAAGAAATCTCGGCGATGATTTTGCGCAAGCTGGCAGAAGAGGCAGCGCAGTATCTCGGTCAGCCGGTGACAGGCGCGGTGATTACAGTGCCTGCTTATTTCAATGATTCTCAGCGACAGGCGACGCGTGATGCAGGCCGGATTGCGGGGTTAGAGGTTAAGCGAATTATTAACGAGCCGACGGCTGCCTCTTTGGCCTACGGGCGTGAGCAGCTATATAATCATACGATTTTGGTGTTTGATTTGGGCGGTGGCACGTTTGATGTGTCTGTGCTGGATGTCGGCGATGGCGTGTTTGAGGTGCGCTCAACGAGTGGTGATACCCAGCTGGGCGGACTCAATTTTGATAAGAAGATTGTGGACTGGCTGGCTGAAGATTTTTTGGCTAAAGAAGGGGTCGATTTGCGGCGCGATCGCCAATCACTTCAGCGGCTAAGTGAAGCTGCCGAAAAAGCAAAGATTGAGCTATCGGGAGTACTTGTTACCGAAATCAATCTGCCTTTTATCACAGCAACTAAAGATGGACCGAAGCACATTGAAACGAAGTTAGAGCGATCGCACTTCGAAGCGCTATGTGGCGACTTGCTTAGCCGAATGCGCTCGCCTTTAAAGCAGGCCCTTGACGATGCAGGCGTTACGCCTAGCCAGGTGGATGAAGTGGTGCTAGTCGGGGGGGCTAGCCGTATGCCGATGGTGCTAGAGCTGGTGTATTCGGTGATGAACAGACAGCCCAACCGCAATGTGAATCCTGATGAGGTGGTGGCAATTGGTGCGGCCATTCAAGCCGGTATCCTCAGTCAAGAAATCAAAGACATTTTGCTGCTGGATGTTTCGCCTTTATCTTTAGGCTTGGAGACGGTTGGCGGTGTAATGAAAAAGCTCATTCCGCGCAATACCACGATTCCTGTTCGCCGGTCAGACACTTTTTCTACCTCTGAGAATAATCAAACGGTGGTAGAAGTTCACATCCTTCAGGGCGAGCGGGAAATGGTTAACGACAACAAGTCTTTGGGGCGATTTAAGCTGATGGGCATTCCCCCAGCGCCTAGAGGTATTCCGCAGGTGCAAGTGTCTTTTGATATTGATGCCAACGGCATTTTGCAGGTGTCTGCCCTCGATAAGACGACGGGCCGGCAGCAGAGCATTACGGTGCAAGAAGCCTCGAATCTATCTGAGGAAGAGATTCAAGGCATGATTCGTGAGGCTGAGGAAAATTCGGCGACAGATCGATTGCAGCGCGATCGCATTGAAAAGCGTAATCGCGCCGAAGCATTGACCTTTAAAGCTGAGCGCGTTTTGCGAGAAGTGGCCATTGATTTTGGCATGCAGTTTGGACGCGATCGCCGCCGCCGAATTGAGGGCCTAGTTCAAGAGCTGCGAGCAGCGCTAGAGCAAAAGGACGATCGCGGTATTGATATTGCTCAGGCTGACTTACAAAATGAGGTGTACGAACTCAACCGTGAAGCCTACCTGTATGACTTAGATGATGACGGCGACGGCATTCTGGGACAAATCGGTGACACCCTCAAGAAGGCATTCGCGGGCGAAGATGATGACTACTACCGCACAGGTGACTACGGCTATGGTGCAGGCAGTGGCTATACCAGTTATTCCTCGAATCCCTATAGCTCTCAAGCACAGTGGGATTCGCCGAGCTGGAATCAGGGTGGTTCCTCGGCTCGACGTAGCAACAGCTGGGACGATGACGACTGGGGTGATGATTGGGTGACACCTCAACGCCCACCAGAACAGCCTCAACCCGGATATTCTCAGCCGTATGATCAGGCTCCACTGCCGCGACAGCCGTACGATTCTGCGGCTTACAATCAGAGCGGCAGCTACGATCAGGGTCGATATGCATCGCCTAATGGCGGCCAACAGCGAGGCTATGACTCATATCGTGATGAACCCCAAAACTATCCATCCCGGTCAGGCCATTCGCCTGATCCGAACTATCCGTCGGAACCTGGCCGTTCGGAATCTAGCCGTTCAGAACCTCGCCGGATAGAAAGCGCAGAGCAGAGTGGCTACGATCGCTCAGCGGGTTATCGGCAGGATAATTACCGGCAGGATAGTTATACACAGGGATACCCGCAAGATAACTACTCGCGGCAGGGAAATCAACCAGATAGCTATTCTCAAGGTGGCTACTCTCAAGGTGGCTACTCTCAAGATAGCTATGCTCAAGATAGCTACTCAAAACAGGCGTATTCGCAGCCAGAACGTGCACAGAGTGTCTATCCTTCAGATAATTACGACCAAGGGTATGCTCAAGAGCGGAATTCGCGCCCAGTTAGAAGGTCTGAGTGGCCGGATGCTGATGGGCAGACGGGCTATCGTCAAGAAAACTATCCTCAAGATAACTACTCTCAAGAAAACTACCGTCAAGACGACTATTGGCAAAATGCGCCTGCGCAAGGCAGCGATCAGTCGTATCCGTCACAGAGCCGCACAGACAACAGCGGTTACAGGCCAGCGCCCTCTGACCGCTTGGATGAGCAGGCTTCGTATGGCCAAAACAACAGTCAAAGTAATGGCCAAAATAGAGAACAGAGCCGTAGTAGCCAATCGCGATCGCCCAGAAAGCGTCCGAGCAACGATGATGATTGGTTCTAAGGCCTAATTCTCGGGTTTGATTTTCGGCCACTTGTGTTTTCGGTCATGTTATTCGGCCACAGTTAAGATACGCGTTCGTTCATGCAAAATTTTCGGGACTATTACGAAATTCTGGGCATTGCCAAAACATCCACCGCTGAAGATATTAAACGAGCCTACAGAGCCCTAGCCCGGCAGTATCATCCCGATGTCAATCCTGGTGACAAAGCGGCTGAGGAAAAATTCAAGCTCTTAGGTGAGGCCTATGGGGTGCTTTCTGATGCGGATAAGCGAAAGCAGTACGAGCAGTACAGCCAGTATTGGGAGAAAAAAGGATCGAAGGGCTGGGGCAAATGGACCGGTAAAGGCGTTTCGGCCAAAGATGCAGACTACAGCGCTTTCGAGGACTTTGATAATTTTGTAGAGCAGTTGCTAAAGGAGCATCAGTCAGGCGATCGCCAGGCTGTGAGACGGCCTGCCAGAGGGGCGAAAGCAGAATCGACAGCGCGTCAGACCAGTTCTAGAGCTAGTCGTCAGACTACGGCTCAAGCAACAGCGCCGCGTCAACAACAGCCGCCGCCGAAAGCAAAGCCGAACTACCGCCGGCAGCCGCCCTCGCCTTCTCGACGTGATGCGGAGGCCGATTTGACAGTGCCATTAGAAAAAGCCTATGCCGGTGGGCGAGAGCGGGTGCGTTTGGAAGATGGGCGATCGCTAGAAGTGAATATGCCACCGGGCATGGTCACCGGTCAGCGCATTCGCTTAAAAGGCCAGGGCATTGATGGTGGCAACTTATACTTGCGCATTGAAGTTGAGCCGCATGCCTATTTCACGCTGCGTGAGGGCGATATTTACTGTCGGTTGCCACTGACGCCGAGTGAGGCTGTATTAGGCGGAACAATTGCAATGCCTACCTTAGGTGGTTCGGTGAATATGATGATTCCACCTGGCGTGCAGTCTGGCCAAAGGCTTAAGCTGACGGGTAAAGGCTATCCGATTGCACAGGGGCTGTTCGGCGACCAAATTGTGGATATTGAAGTGGTAGTCCCAACGGTGCTAGACGATGAGGAAAAGGCGCTGTACCAGGAACTGCTGAACATCGAGCGCTTTAATCCACGATTAGACTTGCCTTTCAGCTAATGCTTTCTTTAGGACGCTTGCTTGCTTATGCAGACGCTTCATCTCAACCTCCCTCAGACGCTACGAATCCGGTTGCAGGCCTACCAAAACGACCAAAATATTAAGCAGCCTGAAGCTGCTGTGGTTGCTGCGCTAGAGGCGTATCTAGAATCCTGGACGCCAGCCAAAAAGGCCCCTCCTTTACCTGCGATGTATGACGCAGAGGATGGACCTTGTGAAGTAGTGAGTTCTTTTTTAGAGCCTGGCACTAGCAAGCACGACTGCTGCTAGCGACTTGTCGAAACCAGCGCCTTTGATCAAAATAAGCTAACCAAAATAAGCCGGCTCTTTACCCGGTACCCACTTAATATTGCAGCCAATGCTCGGCATTTGCTCAGTAGGAACGGTTTGCCCTGAAACCAGCTGGTCAAGTGCAGCCCGTAAGTCTTTACCGGTTACCGGCTTGTCATTGCCTGGGCGACTATCGTCTAGTTGGCCTCGATAGGCTAGCTTCAGATCACCATCAAACAGAAAGAAATCGGGCGTGCAGGCGGCGGTATAGCTTTTGGCAACTTCCTGACTGGCGTCGTAGGCATAGGGAAAGGTGAAGTTTGCTCTTTTGACCTGCTCACGCATGTTCTCAGGATTGTCCTGAGGATGAGTTTCCACGCTGTTGGCGCTGATTGCTAGTACGCCTACGCCTTGCGAAGTATAGTCTTGGCCAATCTTGCCAAGTTCGTCTTCTACGTGCTTGACGAACGGACAGTGCTGGCAGATGAACATGACTAACAGTCCCTTGTCGCCTTTGACATCGCTCAGGGTAACGGTTTTACCTGAGACCACATCTTCAAGCGACAGCTCAGGTGCCGAGGTGCCCAGCGGCAGCATGGTGGATTCGGTTCTGACCATGGGACTAGCCTCCTGCACTCATGCCGGCCATCACGAGCACGGATAGTAAGAGTCCAGGGCTGAGCAGCCCGATGAGAAGAAAGAAATCGTGGAGTTCCATATGAATGCTGATGAAAAGATAGAAATATCGATGCGGAGTAGGATGCCTGTAATGAGGGTAAATCTTACACCGTTCTTATAATGACGAATTAATAGCGAGAATATATGGAATTTTCTTGAAAGATGATAACGATTTTCTGAGAAACCACCTGTTGAACTTTTGGGATTTGGCGTATCCTTACATTGAATTTGATTGGTGGAAGCAAGTCTCATGGCCAAGAAATCAGGGCACAGCGGGCAGTTGAGCTTTTTGTGGAAGACGATGCTGCTAAGCATAGCAACCTTGACGGTCATGAAAACGATGCCAGCTAAGGCCGAAGAGCTTAAGGCGTGGGATTACGACGAGCAGACGCGATCGCTCACGCTAGTCCTCCCTGAGGCTGTCACGCCTTCGGTTTCTGTCTTAGCCCCTGACCAGCTTTTACTAGAACTGCCCGATACGCAGGTCGGTGATGTGATGGGTAAGACTGTTCAGGACGGTCTCGTTGAAAACATTGTGTTAGAGCAAGCAACGCCTGAAACCGTTTGGGTCGTGATGGAATTTGCCGCGGGCACAGTGCTGTCGGATTCTCAGAATGCGGTTCCACTTGCTGAGACTGAAAGTGGCGACCAGCGATGGCAGGTACAACCCGCGCTTAGCGCCGCCAGTCGTCGCGCCGCTGGTCAGTCAGTGACAGCCACTGAAGGTGCTTCCGCGAGTAGTTTGAGCACACCTGCTGCTGAGATTGCTCAAGCGCCTGACTTCTCTGATTTGCCAGTGCTTGAGCCCGCAGTCCCCGATGAGTCTGTGAGCGTGCCCCCTTTAGCGACTCCTCCAGGTGTTCCTTCAAGCGTTCCTTCGGGCGTTCCTTCGGGCGTTCCTTCGGTTGAGGCTCCAGTGAGCGCGCCGCCTTTTGAAGCACCCTCTGCTGAGACTGTGCCATCACCTTCGGCGTCAGACGAGACCAACGCAGCTGCTGAAACACTACCTGTTTTTGACGTAGAGGTAATTCCTGCTGAGCCACCAGTCGCCAGCGAGCCGATGCCTGTAGAAGACGAACAGCCGTCAGTCGCCAGCGTAGAACCTGATGCAGAAGTCGATTCTACGGTCAGTGAGTCGCTGCCTGAGGCGCCTCCTTTTCTGGGTGATTTAGAACCTGATGAACTAGAAGCGCCAGGCAGCGCTCCTCCAGCTCCAGTATTTGTTGAGCCAGTATTTGTTGAGGTAGAGGAGGTTGCACCTGATCCGATCGCCGAAGCGGAGCTCGAAGAAGAGACTGAGACTATTGAGTCAGCTGCGGTAGATGAGTCAGCTGCGGTAGATGAGAATGTGGTTGTAGAAGAGCCCGATGGCAGAATTGCTAGCGATCCAGGCGTGAGCGATGTGGATGATACCTTTGTTGAAGCGCCGATCGAAGAGACTTTTGAGGAACCGAACGAGTCAGTAGAGCTTCGTCCTTCGACTGCAAGCCGCTGGCCAGAACCTATTCCGTTTGGTCAGCCTTTGCCCCGGTAGGGATATCGTCTTAGAAGGTTTCTCTAAAGCGAATTAAAGCGGATTTCTCTGAGATATTTCTCTGAAGAAGGTTGAGCCTTACGCACAGATAGCGGCACAATGAAGAATAGTTAAGATTATCTTTGTGATTCTGAAGGCTTTAGGGCCTGAGTATTCTTTGTGAAAACCGCATTCAAGTTTCCAAGTCGGTCTCTAAGCACCTTGCTTGCTGACGCGCTGACCGTTTTTTGGGGAGATTGGCTGGACCTGCGCGTGCGCATTCCTCAGGTTGCGGCTTCAGGTTTGGTATCTCCATTGATTTACATTTTGGCGTTTGGTCTGGGCTTGGGCAGCTCTCTAGATCGCGTGAGTACGCCGACGGCGGGTGATAGCTATTTGGAATTTATTTTGCCAGGGATGGTCGCGCTCTCTTCCATGGTGATTAGTTTTGGTGGTACGACATTTTCGATTTGCGGCGAGCGGCTGTTCTCAAAGACATTTGAAGAAATGCTGCTGTATCCTATTCATCCACTGTCTTTACACTTAGGTAAGATGCTTGCTGGAATTGTCCGTGGCTTGATGACAGCCTCGGCGGTGATTCTAGTAGCCGTTTTGTTTACAGGCCGAGTTTGGAGCTTTCTGAACCCACTGTTTTTCCTGTTGGTGATTTTAAACTGTGCGGTGTTTGCAGGGTTAGGCGTTATCGTCGGGCTCAATGTCAAATCGCTGGAGAGCGTTGGCCTGTTCAATAACTTTTTGATCGTGCCGATGTCTTTTTTGGGGGGGACGTTTTTTGATCCAACGACGCTGCCTGTGGCGCTAAAGCCGCTGGTGTATGCCTTGCCGTTAACCTATACGACGCTGGGCCTACGCGCGGTAGCCTATAAGCCGCTGGTCGAATTTCCCTGGTATAGCATTCCGGTTCTGCTAGTGTTTGCGATCGCACTTTCTATCCTCGGTGCTTACCAGTTCTCTAATCAGCAGGACTAGAGATGCCAGACTAGGTCGAGTCCGCTGAGTTTTAGAAGAGAGATATTTCCTTAGTGGATGGCGTCTACAAAAGGTTGCCAAGACTTCACGGCTTCTAAAATGGTGCGGTAGCCGAGAACGTTGGGATGAATGCCGTCGGTGCAGAGGCGATCGCACACCCAATCATCGCTTTCTTGAGTCCACTGCTCGAACAGATCCAAGTAATGTATCTGATTTGCCTTACAGAGGCTGCGCGTGATGTCGCGATAATTGCGCTGCTCAGCTTGGCTAAAGTGCAAGATATTAGCAAAAGGCATTGCGGCTTCGTTGACCGGAATCATCCCTACAAAGTAGACAGGGCAGAGCCTACAAGCCTGCTTTAAGAGCTGATTGACAGTGAGTTCGAAGGTTTTAATGTCAGTAACCGGGCGGCCGTTAGCGCGCCCGGCCCGCGCGGAATCGTTGACGCCAAAAGAAAGCAACAAAATATCTGGCGTGCGATGGCGAAGTTCTCCGCGATCGCAAAACTCTCTTTCTAGCCTTTTTGAAACTTGAGCGACACCATCACCGCGCACGCCCAGATTGTACAAAATCGGCCCTGACGTTGACGGAGCTAACCATCCACGCCGCAGACGCTCAACCCAGCCACCGCCTTCGCTATCGCCGTAGCCGTAAACCAGACTATCGCCAATAGCGACCACCTTTTTGGGATGCGCAGGAATGCTTTTTCTCAGTCGCTGAGAGGTTGGCGAAGGGGGAGTATGAGAAAATATCGCTGCCATGGATGCCAGTGAAAAAGCTTTTTCAGGAATATCACGAACTCAAGCAGATTTGCAAATCTTTACAAGCTGGCTTGGGCTCACAATGAGGGAATGTGTGAGCGAATATAAGCGTGGGTTTAGCCGCTTAGGACCTCTGCCATATTCATGGCAGATTCATATCAGCTTTATGCCAGATGCTGCGCGACTTTTGCTGAGAGCCGGTCAGTCCAGTGGTTAACTAGCTCGACATTAGCCGCTTCTACCATGACGCGAATGACGGGTTCGGTGCCCGATGCTCGTACCAGAACGCGGCCTTGATCACCCATGGCGGATGCTGCCTGTGCGATCGCACCTTGCACTGCATCGCAGCTCTGCCAATTCCGGCGTGCTTCCGGGTCTTCTACCCGTACATTCTCTAATCGTTGAGGATAGGTTTCAAAGCTCTGTGCTACCAAGTCAGGCAAGGAGCACTCAGCCTGCTTGAGCAAATCTGCTAGATGAAGCGCTGTCAGAATGCCATCGCCAGTCAGGCTGTAGTGATGGCAAAGAATATGACCAGATTGCTCGCCCCCGAGCATGGCCCCTTGATTGACCATCTCAGCATGGACATGCTGATCGCCCACTTTTGTACGAACCAGCGTACCGCCCAAGCCTTCCCAAGCTCGCTCGAATCCTAGATTGGCCATCACCGTGGAAATGATTGTGTCGTTAGGCAGCTTGCCTGCGCCCTTGAGAGTTTGGCCCCAGAAATACAGGATGTAGTCGCCGTCAATTACCCGGCCCTGGGAGTCTACTGCCATCACCCGATCGGCATCGCCATCAAAGGCAAACCCAATGTCTGCTTGAAGTTCTGCAACAGCGCTCTTGAGGGCGCCCAGGTGGGTAGAGCCGCAGTTGACGTTGATGCGATCGCCATCGGGCAATCCATGCATAATTACCACTTCCGCACCCGTGGCTTCAAATACTTGCTTAGCCACCCGAGTAGCCGCGCCCCAGGCTAGGTCTAGTACAATCCGCATTCCGCTGAGGTCAGGGTGGGGTTGAAACGGCTGGTGTAAGAAATCAACGTAGTGATCGACTAGATCAGGGCGCTGGTAAGTCCGCCCCCAGTGCATCGGTGCCGTCGCGTTGATACGCGCGGTAGCGCTATCGAGCTGGTTGCCTCGCAAAGCCGATTCGATTTCTTTTTGGATACTGCCTGAGAGTTTAGTCCCCTGCGCATTGAAAAACTTGATGCCGTTGTCAGCTGGGGGGTTGTGACTGGCCGAAATCATAATGCCGCCAGCATTGCCTGTTGCTAAATGCGCAACGGCAGCCGTGGGGCAAAGGCCAAGGTTCCAAACCTCTAAACCTGCGGTTGTAAGGCCGGCTGACAGTGCCGCTGAGAGCATGTCGCTAGATGTACGAGAGTCTTGTCCAATAATGATGGGTCCACTTTCGCCGTGGTGACGCAGCACCTGAGCGGCCCAAAATCCAACCTGGGTAGCAAGCGGCGCAGTAAGGAGTGTCCCTGCTTTGCCTCGGATGCCGTCTGTCCCAAAAAGAGGGGTGTTGGGTAGCGCTCCGATTTGGCATCTGCTTGCTGGAAGGGGGGTGAAGGTTCCTGCCGCGAGCGGACTTTGTAAAGGGTCAAACTGATTGTCTGCTTGCAGCCCTTTGAACGAAGAACTCACCATGTATCTACTCCCTACACTAAATAAATTAAAAAAGCTATTTACATCACTCAATCCTTAAGTGTGGAGGATATCACCTTAAACTTAATAAGGATGTGCGATGTGCCAATTCCCTGGAAACAACTGACTGGCTATTAGCTCATTCTTCAAGACTCGTTTTCAAGTTCGAAAGTTGCTGAAACCGCCACCTGATCTGCGCTAGCAGGCTTCTGTTGGTCTGGGTATTTGGGGCTAGGCGGTTGCGTTCACGCTTATTCTCAATCAATCTCATCAACCAAAGTTGAATCAGCCGTCATCCCACTATTCCCACTTCTATGCCCACTTCACCTCAAAATAATCAGCCCGCAGAAGATGCTGGCGATCGCCTGAAAGCTTTTCATCTAAAAGATTTTCAAAGGGGTATTGATGAATTCAACTCGGGTCAGTTTTATGCCTGTCACGATACGTTAGAAGCTATTTGGATGGCTGTAGACCATGCTGAGAAGCCCTTTTATCAGGGCATCTTGCAAATAGCCGTCGCGTTTTATCACTTAGGCAACCTCAACTGGCGAGGCGGGGCAATCTTGCTGGGGGAAGGCATTAACCGTTTGGGACGTTTTGAGCCTAGCTATGAAGGTGTCGATGTAGAATCCTTGATTGACCAGTCTATAGAGTGGCTCGAATGGGTACAGACGGCTGGTGAAGAGGGACTATCTGCCTTGATGGCAAACGAGCAGCGCGTGCCACCTACGATTAAGCAGGTTTGATTGAGCAGGTTTGATTGAGCAGGTTTGGCTAGACAAGGGTTGAAAAAAGTGGCCATAAGATCTAGAGCGCTACCCAAGCACAGCTGTTTGAACGAAAAGTTGAAGGTTGTTGGCCGTTAGATAGCGATGCGATCGCCTGAAGTGGGATTATCTAATCAGTACGGTTAATTTGGCTGTTTTTTGAGATACCTTTTGAGATACCCACCGACTGAGATACCAATTGACAAATCGGTTAATCGCTTTCCACCGAGAGATTGAAACCTTTCTAACATAGTCCTGATACACCTATCTCTTTTGCTGTTAACGTCTGCTTCTTAACGTCATAGCTATTATTTATTCCGGCCAAATATGCGCCATCGATATCCTGATACATCGTCTATCAATACTTGCAGTTTCAATACGTTCGGTTCCAACACGTTCGGTTCCAATACGTTTAGTTCCCAAGCATGGATAAAAGACTCACAGAGACGTCATTCACTGCGTCGTAGCCTTTGTTTGGCAGCTGCGAGTTGTTTGCTGTCGCTTATGTTGCCATTGATCATGCAAGCTCTTCTGCCGAGCTCGCTCTCTCCAGCCGTGGCTCAATCTGCGGGAGGCGCGATTCAGCTGAAGGCAGCGCGGGTGGAGGCTAATTCTAATACTGGCGTAGTCACGGCGGTTGGCAACGTGCGAATTGACTATCCGACCCGACAAATTTTCGCGACGGCTGCTCAGGCACAGTACTATAGCCGCGAACAGCGGATTGTGCTCAGTGGCAACGTGGACGTGATTCAAGAAGGTAATACGCTACAGGCTGAAACGGTTACGTATTTGATTGAAGAAGGCCGGTTTGTCGCTACCCCTGGCGCTGATAGCCAAGTTGAAGCGGTGTATTTACTCCCAGAAGATGCGGCAGTGAGTCCGGGGAGTGGTGCGGATACTGGCGCTGGCGAAGCCTCGACGCCTGCACCGCCGCCTTCATTGCCTTCTCCGCCTGATGAGCTGCCTGCTGATTTGAGTTCTCTTAACGTTGACAATTGAATTGATCTGCTGCTGTCATGACCTCTTCCCTGGTAAATTCTGAGTCGGCTGGCCTGTCTTCTGAGTCAGCGCCGCTGAAGCTTGTCCTTGAAAATGTCCAAAAGACCTACGGTAAGCGTGCTGTGGTCAAAGGGGTCAATCTGACCGTGGGCCAAGGCGAAATTGTGGGGTTGCTAGGGCCGAATGGGGCCGGTAAAACGACGACCTTTTATATGGCAACGGGGTTAGTGCAGCCAGATACGGGGAAGGTCTGGCTGAATCGGCAGGAGCTGACTGGTTTGCCTATGTACAAGCGGGCGCGACTAGGCATTGGCTATTTGGCTCAAGAAGCCAGCATTTTTCGCAACTTGAGCGTAAGAGACAATTTGATGCTGGTGATGGAGCAAACTGGCGTGCCCTTTCACGAACGTGCAGATCGCTTGGAGAAGCTGCTGTCGGAGTTTCGACTGCACAAGGTTGCGGATTCGCTGGGGATTCAGGTCAGTGGTGGTGAACGCCGACGGACAGAGCTGGCTAGAGCGTTAGCTGCAGGCGTACATGGGCCAAAGTTTTTATTTTTGGATGAGCCGTTTGCTGGGGTCGACCCGATTGCGGTGGCAGAGATTCAGACCATTGTGGCTGAGCTGCGCGATCGCAATATGGGTGTTCTGATTACTGACCATAATGTGCGCGAAACGCTCGAAATCATCGATCGCGCTTACATTATGAGTGAGGGACAAATTCTGGCTTCTGGTAGCGCTGATGATCTCTCAGACAATCCGCTGGTACGTCAATATTATCTGGGTGACGACTTCAAGCTGTAGCGGCCAACGCCCTCTCTCCAATCTAAGATGACTTCTATTCCATTTACGCAAAGACTCTCTGGCTGGCTGCCTCGACTGTCCATCATGGACCGTTACATTGCCCGTGAGCTGACGCTACCCTTTTTGTTTGGGGTAGGGGCCTTTTCGTCCATTGCTGTTTCTATTGGGGCGCTGTTTGAGCTCATTCGCAAGGTCGCAGAAGCCGGTCTGCCTGCGTCTTTGGCCTTTGAGATATTTTTACTCAGCCTGCCGACGTTCACCGTGCTGGCCTTTCCGATGTCAACGCTGCTGGCGACGATGATGACGTTTAGCCGTCTGTCGAGCGACAGTGAGCTGATTGCAATGCGTGGCTGTGGCGTCAGCGTGAAGCGAATTGTGATTCCGGCAGTCATATTGAGCCTGCTAATTACAGCGCTGAGCTTCACCGTAAACGAAGTGATTGCACCTGCGAGTACGGAACGGGCCGCGGTGCTCTTGGCAAGGGCGCTAGATAAGGAAAAGCCACCTTTTAAGGAAGGCAACATTACCTTTCAGCAGCAGGAAGACGATGAGCTGATTCGCTTTTTTCATGCGGAAAATTTTGACGGAACGACGATGCGTGGCATTACGGTCGTTGACTTTTCTCAGGAGGGAAGCGAAGAAGGCCTGAAGCAAATTGTGAGCGCGGACGCGGCTACCTGGGACTTCACCCGTAATCTGTGGGAGTTTTCTAACGGCACGATTTACGCAGTGTCAGCCAATGGCTCTTTTCGTCAGATCATTCGGTTTGATAGGCAGGATTTGCAGCTGCCTAGAACGCCTCTAGATCTGGCGCAGCGGCCGAAGAAAGAAGAGGAGATGAATATCGCTGAAACCCGTGAGTATATGAATATTCTGAAGCAAACGGGCGATGAGAAAGAGGTCCGCAAGCTCGCGGTAGCAATTCAGCGTAAGTACTCTATCCCGTTTGCCTGTGTGGTGTTTGGCCTGGTGGGCTCGGCAGTGGGCGTCCGTCCGCAAAGGACGGGCAAGGCGACTAGCTTTGGGGTGAGTGTAGTAATTATTTTTGGTTACTACCTGCTGAGCTTTATTACGTCTGCAATGGGCGAAGCTGGGGTGATTACCCCTTTTCTGGCTGGTTGGCTGCCGCTGTTTTTGGGCTTGAGCGCAGGGCTGTTTTTGCTCTCTCAGGTGTCTCGTTAAGTTTGAAGCTGCTCGCGATTGCGATGGATGTTTATATCAGGAATGATTAGATTCGAGTATGAGTTCTGATCTAACATAGGCGGTCTACTGCTGTGTAAAACACTGCGTGGATGAGGAAGCGAAGGCGTGGTCATTAATCAGCAGGTTTTGGGGGGCCACTACCGGATAGAGCAACAGCTGTCGTCGGGCGGGTTTGGCCATACGTATATTGCTCGTGATACTCACTTGCCGGGTAAGGCGCTGTGCGTCGTAAAGCAGCTTAAAATTGCGACTGAAGATCCAAACATGCTGAAGGTGGCCAGGCGGCTGTTTGATCGGGAGGCAAAGGCGCTATATGCCTTGGGGGAACATGCCCAAATTCCTAGACTGCTGGCTCACTTTGATGAGCAGTCTGCCGAGGGTCAGCGAGAGTTTTACCTGGTTCAAGAGCTCATTGAAGGCACGTCATTAGAGGCGTTGATTTTGCCAGGGCAGCCTTGGCCTGAAGAAAAGGCGATCGCACTTCTAAAAGATCTGCTGCAAGTTTTGGCCTTTGTGCATAACAAAGGTGTGATTCACCGCGATATCAAACCGGCGAATTTGCTGTGGCGCGAAGCCGATGGGCGAATCGTGCTGATTGATTTTGGGGCCGTCAAAACGCTGCCGCAGGCGACAGCTTCGCAAATCAAGTCTACTTCGCAAATCAAGCCCACACAGCCACCTGCGCTATCGACGATTGCTATAGGCACCTCTGGCTACATGCCAAGCGAACAGCAGAGCGGCTATCCTCGCTTTAGCAGTGACCTGTATGCGGTGGGTAAAACGATGATTCAAGCGGTGTCAGGGCGCGCTGTCTCTGACCTAGTCCCGGATGAGCGTACGGGCGAAATTGAGTGGCGATCGCACGCTCCAAACATCAGTGAAGGCTTCGCCCATTTTCTCGATAGACTGGTGCGCTACGACTTTCGCAGCCGCTATGCGGACGCTTCTGAAGCACTGGCCGCTCTACAAGCTTTGTCCGAGTCTGTATTGCCTCAGCCCACCTCACGCTCAGTCTCTAAAACCGTAGCGTCTGTCCCCATAACGTCTGAACCTGCGCCGCCTGAATTTGCAGCATCTACTGACGTCACACCATCTAAATCTACGGCTGTCGTTCCCTGGTATAGACGATCGCTAGGTGGTTTGCTGATAGCGCTTTTGGGGTTAGGGGCTGTTGGGATTGTTTGGCGATCGCTAACCGCTCTCGACTGGACCGCTGCTGAATCACCCACAGTTGATTTGCAATCACAGTCCACGAGTGAATCGCCGTCTGCAGACGATTTACAATCAAGGTGCGATCAGCTATCCAATGAAGGTCAGTCCGCTCAGGGTCTAGAGATTTGTGCCCAGGCTGTCAACGCTGACCCTGCCGATTTAGATAGCATCGTTTCAGGGGTTACGATTTTGCTTGCCGAGGAGCGCTACATACAGGCTCTGAGCGTAATATATCAAGCGGAGCGTGTCTGGCCAGACGATCCAGATGTTGCGCTTTACACAGCTCAATCACTCAACGGTATGGAAGAGCATGGCATGGCGCTAGAGATTTTAGAGTCTGCCACCGCTACATACCCTGACAACAGAGAGCTGGCGCTAGAAAAGACAAATACTTTGCTAGCGCTTTCCAAAGCGTCCGGTTCGTCCTCAGAGAAAGCTAAAAACTTGGGCTCGGCCATTGATGAGTTGATTAGAACCCTTGAAACGCCAGCGGAAACAACTGATTCGGCACCGTAGTGTCTAAAAGTTTCAGTACCTAAAGTGCCAGTGCCTAAAGTGCCAGTGCCTAAAGTCCCGGTGTCTAAAGTCCCAGTGCCTAAAGCCTCACCACACCTACATGCGGGGCTCGATTCTCCAAGGACGGAACCCAGCGCGAATACATTGGTCGAGTGCAGTATCGACCGCAACTTCTGTGGCGTCGGTAATGTCTACAACGCAGGTGCCGTAGCGGTCGGGCAAAAGACTTCTGCCACAGTTTTCTAGCACCTTCGTAGATGGACTGTCGAAAAAGGCGTCGTGGATGTTGATAGTGCAGCTGGCCACTTCGGTAGGGCGACGCGATCGCTCACACATTAGCAATGCACTTGATGCTGCTAGCCCTGTAGATTCGCTAACATCTACTACACAGGCTCCGAGCGCATCAGGCACTCTAGAAGATGCACAGGCAGCGATCGCAGAATCTTCAGCAATGCCAGCTTCCATCATGCCTGTGGTACAGCCAAAAAAGTCTGAATTAGCTGAGGCTGGCGAGGCCAATAGGGTCATACCCAAAGATACGCTGCCAAAGAGAGCCGTCATCGCTGCTCTAGAACCAGCCAACGCTCTCACGGAAACAGGCGAAATATCAGGCGTCAAAAAAGGTTTCATCAGGAGGCCTCATTGCTTATGTGCGCTTCGATCTAATCTACAGTGAAAGAGTGAATATGAACGATACGGTTATGTCGGTAAGAGAGGATTTGATATGCATCTGAGCGAAATTACGCATCCTAACCAGTTGCATGGTCTTCCCATCAGTCAGCTAGAGAAAATAGCCAGGCAGATTCGGGACAAACATTTGCAGACCATTGCAGCCAGTGGTGGCCACCTCGGTCCGGGCTTAGGAGTAGTAGAACTCACGCTAGGGTTGTATCAAACGCTTGATTTAGACCACGATAAAGTGGTTTGGGATGTGGGTCACCAGGCCTATCCACACAAGCTGATTACTGGCCGATACAAAGATTTTCATACGCTGCGCCAGCAGCACGGTGTTGCTGGGTACCTCAAACGCTCAGAAAGCCGGTTTGACCACTTTGGTGCGGGGCACGCTTCTACCAGTATTTCTGCGGCTCTGGGCATGGCGATCGCCCGCGACCTGAAGGGCGAGAATTACAAAGTTGCGGCCATTATTGGCGATGGTGCCTTGACGGGCGGCATGGCGTTAGAAGCGATTAATCATGCGGGGCACCTCACCAAAACTAATCTGGTGGTTGTCCTTAACGATAATGAAATGTCGATCTCGCCCAATGTCGGTGCGATTCCGCGCTATCTCAACAAAATGCGCCTCAGTCCCCCGATGCAGTTCCTTACCGATAATCTTGAAGAACAGTTTAAACAGCTGCCTTTTAGCGAAGCGGTCACACCGGAACTCAGTCGCTTCAAAGAAGGTGTGAAACGTTTGGCGGTTTCAAAAGTCGGCGCCGTGTTCGAAGAGCTAGGCTTTACCTATATGGGTCCGGTAGATGGGCACAACCTATCAGAACTCATCAGTGCATTTAAAGAAGCGCACAATCACGGCGGGCCTGTACTGGTACATGTCGCTACCGTGAAAGGCAAAGGTTACGAAATTGCTGAGAAAGATCAAGTGGGCTACCACGCTCAATCGCCTTTTGATATTGAAACCGGGCAGAAAATCCCCTCCAATAAGCCGAAGCCGCCAGGATATTCCAAGGTATTCACTGAAACATTAATCACGCTTGCTGAAAAGGATCCCACCATCATCGGTATTACCGCTGCCATGGCTCAGGGTACGCGGCTAGATCTGCTTCAGGCCAAGCTGCCTAAGCAATATATTGATGTCGGCATTGCTGAGCAGCATGCTGTGACCCTGGCGGCTGGTCTAGCCTGCGAGGGCATGAAGCCTGTCCCCGTCATCTATTCCACCTTCTTGCAGCGTGGTTACGACCAAATCGTGCACGACATTTGCATTCAAAAGCTGCCGGTCTTCCTGGCGCTAGACCGGGCTGGCATTGTGGGGGTTGATGGTCCTACTCACCAAGGTATGTACGATATTGCCTACTTGCGCTGTATTCCTAATCTGGTGCTGATGGCACCTAAAGATGAAGCCGAGCTGCAACAGATGGTGGTAACCGGTGTTAACTACGACGGTCCGATTGCGGTGCGCTACCCTCGCGGCAACGGCTATGGTGTGCCGCTGATGGAATCTGGCTGGGAGACCTTGCCGATTGGTAAGGCTGAAGTGCTGCGCCAAGGTGAAGATGTCATGCTGGTTGGCTATGGCTCAATGGTGTATCCCGCAATGCAAACGGCTGAAATTTTGAGTGAGCATGGTGTAGAAGCAACCGTGATTAATGCCCGCTTCGCAAAGCCGCTAGACACCGAGCTAATGCTGCCAATGGCGAAGAGAATTGGCCGAGTCGCTACCCTGGAAGACGGCTGTCTGATGGGTGGCTTTGGTTCTGCGCTGGCTGAAGAGTTCTTTGATGCTGGAATAACACCTGCGCTTTTGCGCTTAGGCGTTCCTGACATCCTGGTTGATCATGCCTCGCCCGATCAGTCTAAAGCTGAGCTGGGTCTGATGCCTGCACAGATGGCCGAGCAAATTCTGAAAAAGTTCGAGCTAGGTAAGTCAGAGCGAGAGCTGGCCGAGCAGATTTAGCTCGTAAATAAGCTTGGCAATAACAGAAGATCGTTGGTGATCTTTAAATCAAGTGAGCGCGTTAATGAACACAGCGCTCACTTGATTTTTTGTGACCCTTGATCTTCAGAAGTGCCCATGGGAAAACGGGCACACGCTACAGATCTCATTTACTTTCAGCTTTGATCGATAGTGGCTGCACTGCTTTTGCTTTAATGCTTGGGCTAAGGCTACGCGTAGAATGTGACCATTGCTGAGGAATGCGAGAAAGTTGCTGTATCACCTGAGCGAAGGATCTGCCGAGAGAGTCGCCGTTACTGTTGCCTTGGGCAAAGTCGATGAGGATGCAGCTGGTGCCGGTGAGCAATCCAGCCGCGCCAAGGGTGAATAAAAAGAGCGCGGTGGAAATGAGGCTGTCGAAAGCGAGGAGCGATCGCAGTGTCAGCGCAAATAGACTAACGCTAAGAACCAACACTGCTAAATGCAACGTCAGTAAACCCATGCGGCTCCACTGATACTGACTGCTTAGGCGCTGCCGATGTTCTCTAAGCTGTTTTAGTTCATTGGCGAGTTCACCGGCACTTTTGGGTGCTAAAGGCTTTTTCTTCGGGGCTTTGTGGGTGTCTTTTGGGGAGGCTTTTTGGTGAGTGAGGCGGTGGTAATGCGATCGCGTTTGATTCAACTGGTTCAGCAGCGAATTTTGTCTTAGCCAAACCCCTCCTAGTAAAAAAGATGACAGCAGCGTCATCAATACCGAATTCAGAATCAGCAGAATGAGCTGATTGGTCTGTTCAATACTCATAGCAAGATACGCCTAGCACAGTAAGCTCAGCACATAAGAAGAATAGTTCAAATGTACTTAAAAAGTCGTCTGAGTTCAAGCGATCGCATCCTTTACTTCGTATTTCTCAACCGCCGCTTCTCAGCCGCCGTTTCTCAATCCCCGCTTTTGATACAGTATTGAGGTAAAGACGTTGATTGGCCCATGCCCACTGAACCCAAGAAATCGCGCGTCGCCTTGTTCTTTGCCATTGGCTTTGGGCTGAGTTTTCTGATGGCTTTGCTCAAGGCTCTGATTGCTTGGGCTACGCATACCTATTTGTATTCCACGCCCTGGATCGGTGGATTCTTAAAAAGTGTCGAGCTGGTTGAAATCTCCAATCTATTAGTCTTTTCTATTCTGGGTGTGGGCATTGGCGCTGCGACCTTTTTACTACCCCGCCGCTGGGACCACCGCGCGAAACTAGCTGTTTTGTTTTTTGTTACCCCTTTCGTCTTTTGTGCTAGCTACATGGTGCAGCAGCACCTGTGGATCAAGCAGGTAGCGACCATATCAAATATCTCTTATCGCCAGGCGAGAGATTTGACCAATGATTATCTAGAACGCGAAGTGGGCACCCGTGGTTTCTTTGGGTTTTATCCCTTTAGCACTCAGTTAGCTGAACTGCCGGTTCGTCCAGAGAGCTTAAGCGCCGAGCGATCGCTCAACCCGAATGAGCTGCTTAGTCAGGAGCTAGCTAGCTATGACGATCCTCGTGCTGACTTGGCGGCCTACTGGTTTGAGCGAGTTGGCTGGCTCCTGCGGTTTATGTACATGACTATTGCAGCCCTAACCGCCCTCATCTATTACTTCAAAGGCTATGCGTGGGCTGAAAACAAGTCTCAGGCCAACGGGCGTCCTTTAGCCTCTGACAACGGACGAGTCCCTGCTCAGGCGTCTATCTCTAAGCAGTCTGGCTCTAAATCTACTGCCTCAAAGTCTTCCATCTCAAAGCCTCCTGGCTCAAAGTCTTCTAGCTCAAAGTCCCCTGGCTCAAAGCCTCCTGGCTCGAAATCTCCTGGCTCAAAGTCTTCTAGCTCAAAGTCTTCTAGCGCGAAACCTGCTGCCTCGAAGCTCTCTAGCTCAAAGCCTCCCCACTCAAAGCCCAGGTCGTCCGCTATGTATCCAGACCTGTATCCAGACCCTCCTACTCAGTCTTCAACCGCTAAGCCTAAGGTCCGTCGAGCAAAGCCGTCCTCTAAGAAGAAGCTTCCTTTCTCTAAAAAGTCTGAGCCTAAGAAAAAGTCTGAGCTGAAGAAAAAGTCTGAGCCTTCTAAGCCGCCCATCAAGCCAGCTAGCCCACCGAAGCCGCCCGAAGACGGTAAGTAAGGAGATGAGTTATGACAGCCTCTGTCAGTGTTGTCATACTTGCTGGCGGATACAGCTGCCGAATGGGCAAAGATAAGGCGCTGCTAGCTTACAACGGCCGGTCGCTATTAAGCCGCACAGTTGAAGTCGCTCAGATACTTTCTTCTGATGTAGTGATTGTCACGCCTTGGCCCGAACGCTACCGTCACGTCGTGCCTGCTGCTGTCCGGTTCGTTCAAGAGCCTGCTCCAAGCTATGCGACGGCTACGCCTCTAAATGCTTCTTCAAGCAGCCCATTAGGCAAACCTTCTTCAGGTCCTTTGAGTGGTTTTGCCGAGGGCTGGCAGCAGGTGTCCTCTGATTGGTGTCTCCTCTTAGCCTGTGACTTGCCTTATTTAGATGCCAGCATTTTGCAAGCCTGGTGGAACTGGATAGTGGCTTGCTCTAAGCGCGGTTGGCCCGGTGCTGCCGATTTTCCCGATTTGCCAATGGCTTCTCTGGTTGCGAGCGAGCGAGGCTGGGAGCCGCTGTGTGGCTATTATCATCGGCGCTGTTTGCCTCAGCTAGAGCATCAGCTGAGCCTTAAAAGGCAAGCGTTTCAGCCCTGGCTAGCGACGCTTGCGGTCATGCCTTACTCGCTGGTCCCGCCGCAGATGCTGTTTAACTGCAATACGCCTGCTGATTGGGCCATGGTTCAATCGGGTGGTTTGCAATCAGGTGATTCTCTTGAGAATGAATGAAAAACAGATATCGCGATGTAACGCGATGGCGGTGAATCGGCCTAGTGTGTGTTGCAAAGTATGTGTTTTCTTGTCGTAGCTATAAGCCTGCTAGGAGAGTTGTGGTGCGATCGCTCGCTATGCGGAGGGCTTAAAGCCTTGAGTAAAGACGCTTTGCTTGAATGTTACGGTGTGTAATGATTTTCTCAGACTCGCCAGATGCGTAGCACCGGCTCCTTTATTATTGATAAATATCATTTGAAGCTGTTTATTAAAGTCTGGAGACTTAAGCGTGGCTCTTCCGTTATTGAACTATCCCCCAAAAAGCCAGAACCAGCGGGTTGAGGGGTACACAGTCCAGGGCGATGACCAGCCCACCATCTATAGCGCTGAAGCTCTTCTTGAGTACAGCGAAATGACCGACTTGATTGATGCGGCCTATCGCCAAGTTTTCTTTCACTGCTTCGATGCAGATCGCGAAGTTTTTCTAGAGTCTCAGCTGCGCAACAGCCAGATTACGGTGCGTGATTTCATCCGCGGCCTGCTGCTCTCTGATACTTTCTTGCGTGGCTATTACGCTAAAAACAGCAACTATCGTTTTGTTGAGCAGGTCATTCAAAGAGCGCTCGGTCGTGATCCCTACAACGAACGCGAGAAAATTGCCTGGTCTATTAAGATTGCGACTAAAGGCGTGAACGGATTCGTCGATGAGCTTCTAGACAGCGACGAGTACATGGAGAATTTTGGCTACGACATCGTGCCTTACTATCGTCGCCGTATTCTGCCTGGTCGTGAAGAGGGTCAGCGTCCTTTCGACATCAAGTCTCCTCGTTACAACGAGTACTACCGTGGCATTCTGGGCTTTCCCAAGAGCGTTTGGCAGGAAGAAGTTCGTCGCTTCAAGCCTCAAGAGAAGAAAGCGACCGCTGGCAACCCCGCGCTCTACCTCGATATGGCTCGCAGCGTGAATCCCAGACCCAGCGCAGCGCCTTCTGTTAACACCGCAACCATCAATATCGGTGCAACAGTGCCGTTCCGTAAGCTGGGCGTTCCGGTTGCGCCTGAGCCGACTGCTCAAAGCTAGTCGCTCATATGTTCTTTCCTCAAAAGGTTATCTGCCGAAGTGGTTTTTCCGCTTCGGCTTTTTTGCGTCCCGGTTTTAATCCCCGTCCTTACGTCCGGTTCTTGCGCCCCGTTCTTGCGCTCATTTCTTGCGTCCATTTCTTGCGCTCCGTTCTTGCGCCTAATGGGACCAGAAGACGATGACTACGACCTGTGTCGTGATTTTATCTGGGCCAGCAGCTTTTTCCAGTGCGCGGGCAGCGGTGCTTCTGCCGAAATGGTTTCGTGCGTGACAGGATGTTCTAGGGTTAATCGAAAGGCATGTAGGGCCTGACCTGGTAGCTTTACGCCAAGCGATCGCGCCGAGCCATATTCTTCATCTCCCACAATCGGCAGATTTAGGTAAGCACTGTGCACTCTAATCTGATGCGTCCGCCCGGTTTCCAGCTGAAAGTGCATCAGCGTGTAGTTGCCCAGTCGTTCGACGGTCTTCCAATGGGTAATTGCACTGCGCCCGCCTGCTTCAGCGAGAATAATTGCCATTTTCTTTCGATGTTTGGGATGGCGGCCAATGGGTTGATTGACGCTTCCTTGTGTTGCTTTGGGCGCCCCATTCACCAGACCTAAATATTCTCGCCGGGCACTTTTGGACTGAATTTGCTTTTGTAAATGGTGGAGCGCGGCTTCTGTTTTGGCGACAACCATGGCGCCGGTTGTGTTTTTATCGAGGCGATGCACGATGCCTGGTCTTTGTACGCCCCCAACGCCCGTCAGCTGTTCGCCGCAGTGGCCTAGCAGCGCATGCACAAGCGTTCCACTGCTGTGACCAGGTGCCGGGTGAACCACCATCCCCGCTGGTTTGTTGACGATCAGCAGCTGGTCGTCTTCATAGAGAATGTCGAGTGGAATATTCTCAGCCTTAAGTTCGTAGGGCTGGGCTGCTGGAATATTGAGCGTGATGCGATCGCCCTGGCTGACCAGTTCTTTTTTGCGATCGCACACTTCTCCGTTCACCTGGACCGCGCCCTGTTCAATCAGCTTCTGTACCCGGTTACGAGAAAGCGCTTGAACACTCTCTGATAGCCAGCGATCGAGGCGAACAGCTGGAGTGTCTGCAACGGTTTGCTGAAAGGTCTCTTCTTGCTGAAAGGTCTCTTCAGAAATGCCCTGCACCTCAACCAACGAAATGTATAGAAGAAGTGTACCTACTCGGGCGGCGTTGTGTGTGAGGTTGTGTGAGGGGTCGGCTGCTGCGTAGCTAGCCAGTGCTCGCCCTGAATGGGTGATGCAGAGGCTAAGTAAGGCTTGAGATCGACGACTTTGCCGATGACTGCGATCGCCGGTGCCTGAAATCCTGTTTCTTTCACCTGTTCAACGATGTTACCGATATCTCCCAGCAGCTCTGACTGTTCTGGGCGGGTGCCCCAGCGAATCAGGGCAATGGGCGTTTGTGCGCTTAAGCCTGCTTTCATTAGCGCCTGAGTAATGTTCGATAGATAGTGTACGCCCATAAAGCCCACAATCGTTTCTGAGGCTGCTGCGATCGCCTCCCAGTTCACCTTTGGTCGATACTTGCCTGCCGACTCATGACCTGTGACAAAAGTGACCGATGAGCTATAGCCCCGGTGGGTTACCGGAATACCTGCGTAGGCCGGTGCGGCAATACCTGCTGTAATACCCGGCACTACCTCGACTGCTACGCCAGCCGCTAGCAGGTCACTCATTTCCTCGCCCCCGCGACCAAACACAAATGGGTCGCCGCCCTTGAGCCGAATTACAACGGCATGCTCACGAGCCTTATTGAACAAAAGCTGTGTAATCTCTGTCTGAGAGAGTGAGTGCCTGCCCCGACGTTTTCCGGCATAGATTCGCTCGGCGCTGGGGCTAATCCAATCCAAGATCGGCTGACTGACTAGCGCATCGAAAATAACCACATCAGCGCATTCGATTAGCGTCTTTGCCTTTACCGTCATCAAACCCGGATCGCCCGGTCCCGCACCGACCAAATACACTTTGCCGAACGTCGATTGTGAACCTAGTTCTCGATTGTCGCCAGCTAGTGTATCTAAATCAAAAGCGTTAGAAGCCATAGACAGTTAAAGCGTAAATCTAGAAGAATGGTGATGAGATCTAGCCGTTAGCGCGTGAAAACTCAAAAAAACAAGCCGCAACAGAATAGCTGCAGGCAAACTTAATTCAATCAAAATTGCTCAAGCGGATTTGCTATCTGTGATACCTTCTGCGATACCTACAGAGGCTATTTGCCCTAGATCTTAGCTTTATTAGATGCAATCGACATTAGATTTAATCGACTCAGATTCTATCCATGGGCTCTGCCACTAAAAGGTCTACAGCCAAGTCAGCGACCTCTTCTGTGGCGCCCAGCGTAGGCAGAAGTCGGAACTTTACCTTGGGAAATCTTTCGGCGAGTTCTTCGGTTCGATGGGCGATCGCATCCGTAATTCCGCCCGCAAATAGAAAATAAGGCAAAATCGCTATACCCTGACAGCCTTGCTGCATCAGCTCAATAACCTGTGTTTCGATGTCTGGCGGTGTCGCCCAGTAAGCAATTGGCGTCTCAATTTGCTTGGCCATTTTCTGAATAGCCTTGTTTCCCTTTGGACGACGGCTACCATGCGCAACCAGTAGCGCTCCTTTGGTCGGCGTTGCTGCCAGCCGCCTTTTCAAAATGGCCGTCATCTGAGGATGGCTCCCTATATGCGGACAAACCGTCAGCCTAATGGTGTCTCCCAGCTGCCGCCTGGCCGTCTCAATTTCAGTCGGAATGTCCTCCATGACGTGCACCCCTCCCATCAGAAAGATTGGCAGCAGCCTTAGCTCATCAATCCCTTTATCTGCTAGCTGATAGCCAAACTCACAAATATGCTCGCTTAACGGTCTCATGGCGAGTTCTAAGCAGGCCGTTTCAACAATGATGGCGCTTTCTTCAATCTGCTTTGTGTTGTTCTGCTTTGTGTTGTTCTGCTTTGTGTTGTTCTGCTTTGTGTTGTTCTGCTTTGTGCTGCCTTGCTCTGCGATGCCTCGTTTCGTTATGGTCCGTCCTGTGAGCCCACCCTCTTCGTCCGTATCATTCTTGAGCGCTTTTCTAGACAGTCCTTCTGGCTTGGTCAACAGCGTGGTTCGTCTGCTCGAACCGCAGTGCTCCTCCGTGTAATTCGCATTAGAGAGGGTGTGATGTTGCTGTGCGGATTTCTCGCTGGAGAATGGCTTTCTCTGGCCAGAAGCATGGCCAGATTTCATAGCTGCACGTAAACGCTTATGTACCAGCTGTGCTAGCCGATTCATCGCCACCTGAGGGCGAGGATCTCGACTGCCATGAGAAATTAGCAAATAAGCAGTTGAAGCGGCTACAGGTTTCAAAAAGACCTCTGATGAAAATGATAGACAACCTAATTCATTGATATCGAATTCGGCGAAAGTCGGAGTACCGAATACAAATTATTCAAGATTTAATTCACAAACTGATGTATTGGATAATACATTTCGTGTCTTTGTCGCTATCCCCTCATTTCTTTATCTCCTATCCGTGGATGCCGAATGAACTCTCAAAATGGACCCTCTTTCTGCTTTACTTCTCTCGCTTTAGAAAACCGCTGACTTCAATGGATAATCTTCTTCAAGTCGGCAAGTCTACCACTCAGAGAAAAATGAAAGGAGGTCAGTTTTACCATGGAAGCGATGCTATAATGATGGCCACATTAATGGCGAGCGTAGCCAAGCGGTTAAGGCAGTGGATTGTGATTCCACCATTCGCGGGTTCGATCCCCGTCGTTCGCCCTTTTAAATCAGACCATTTGAATCGCATGAGCGGAATGCTCTGATTCCTTTCTATTTGTAGCCTTAATGGGATAAAGTTGCTGAAACAAACTTGCCCATAGCGGATCGCTATGGGAGTTTTTCATAGCCGAATCCATCCGGTTAATGCATCTAATATGAACAGGATATGAAGCGGAGAGCCTTCAGACTATTCCTTTCGTATGAAAAACTGCGTAAGCGCGCGTGAATTTGCCGTACACGATTGGATGGTCTATTAATCTCTGGTACTTTGTAGAGACGGTGCTCTTCGGGCTCTTTGAGCCTAAACTCTAGTTTTTGCCTTCGTATTTTCTCTGGTCGGATTTACGGTCAATATATTAAAAATTGCTGAATCCGTTGAGCAAATGCGAATTAGGTAATATAGCTTGTGCTTTTCCCTTCTATAAGAAGCGAGGGAGTGTAGCGGAAAGGAAGTCTTTGCCAGCCCTAGCGAAGGCCTTTAAGCGTATGTCGCCGCTGCTATGCATCCTTCAATGCAGTTAGTCCGAGATAAAACGCAGCACGATGGAAATATATGGTAATCCAAAAAAAACTTTCGATTCTTGGATGCCGAGGAATCCCAGGTAATCACGGTGGGTTTGAAACGTTTGCTCAGCGAATAGCACTTTCTCTAGTCGAGAGAGGGTGGGCGGTCACTGTTTACTGTGAGAATTATGACCGTCCTGACACCTTCGAAGAAATGTGGAAGGGAGTGCGCTTGGTTCACATTCCTGTTCCTCATGCCAGCGCCAAATCAACGGTTTTATTCGACTGGAAGTCAACGCTACATGCAGCCAAAGAAAGGACTTTGATCCTCACATTGGGGTACAACACCGCGGTATTTAGCTTGATCTATCGTCTAAAAGGTATTCCCAATCTGATCAATATGGATGGACTGGAGTGGAAACGCCAGAAGTGGAATCTGCCTCAACGTGCCTGGCTATATCTCAATGAGCGATTTGGCTGCTGGTTTGCCAATCATCTAATTGCCGATCATCCTGTGATTGCCGATCACCTCGCTACTCGGGTTCCTCGTAAAAAAATTACGATGATACCCTACGGTGCTGACCCAATTAAAAAAGCAGATGCTTCTTTGATCACGCCCTACGGGCTATCTCCTAAGCAGTACTCAATCATCATTGCCAGGCCAGAGCCTGAGAATAATATTCTAGAAATCGTGTCCGCTTTTTCTACGCGTCACCGTGGGCAAAAGCTGGTCGTTCTGGGCAACTACTACCCCGACAAAAACGATTACCATCGTCAGGTAATTGATGCCGCAAGTGATGAAGTGGTGTTCACAGGTGGTATTTATGACCAGCCGATTGTAGAGGCCCTAAGAACCTACGCTCAGGTCTATATTCATGGTCATGCCGTGGGGGGTACCAATCCCTCTCTGGTAGAGGCGATGGCCGCAGGCTCTCCTATCCTTGCTCACGATAATCACTTTACACGTTGGGTTGCAGGCGAAAAGGCCTGCTTCTTTTCGGATACAGCCAGTTGTGGCGCTCAATTTGATTATCTCCTGAATAACGAATCAACCCTGCAAACGATGGGCCGTTACAGTTTAGAGCGCTACAAAGAGACTTTCTCTGCTGACCAAGAACTCTATTCTTACGAGGATCTCTTTTTGTGGACACTGGAGAAGTATCGGATGATTGAGCCCACCTTACGACAGAAATCAGACAAAACGCTGGCGGGCACGTACAAACAGTAATGATCTGATTGAAGGCAAGGGCAAAGCGCTCAAAGAGTATGCAAACGCTACTTTTCTAAAGACAGAGTCAAATCTAAAGACAGATTCAAAGTCAAAACAAGCATAGGCTCACTTGGCATGGGTTTCTCTATAAACATGCGTTTCTCTATAAAGCGACGTCTAGAGCATTGGCTACTTGAGACGTCGCTTTATAGCTTCTCCTAGATTTTTCATCCGCTTGAGGCTGAAGAGAATAGCTAGTGAAAGCTTAATAGGAAAGAGAAGTACGCTGATAGCTACCATCAAAGGATTGGGGGAGAGTGGCTCAGCTGCGTAGCCATGTATATCCATCAGCGTCTGGTTAATACGCTGACATAAGAACATTTCTGTTGCGGTGAGCCCTCCTTTTTTCCAGCTGTCGGCTCGGTCTTTGTTGATGCCTTCTCGTTTAGGCTGATCTTTTTGACTTGAAGAGTTTACCTGTGGAACTTTCAGCATCTCTGGAGAAAAGGTGATGCCAGCGAATTCACAAACTTTTTCCACGGCTTCTTCTGGCGAATTAAGCAAGTCTTCGTAGCGCAGGGTATAGACTCGCTCGTCCTCGATGAAGCCATCAACGGTCTGGACATTGGCTTTCCACAGCTGGCTCATCGTAATGGGATGGTAGTTAAGCCAATAGCGAACGGCTTCTTTTTTGGGGATGCTGTCGGATAAAAAAGGGCGTCTCCATCGATTCTTTTGCGACAGCAAAATAGCACGGGGGTCGCGCACCATATGAACGATTGAAGCGTTGGGATAGTGCGTGAGAATCTCTTTGATGTACAGAATGTTTTGAGGTGTTTGATCGCAGGCCCTGGTTTTATTTTGCAGTTGAGTTTCGTAGTCAAGGAAGGCTTGAAATGCTTTGGCAGGAGAGAGTTGCGGGGTAAGGCTATTGACCAGATTTTTCGCTTCTTCTAAGAAGTCTTGCCAGTCTCCCCTGGTTAGATAGCCGTTGCGCTGAATGTCGAAGAGCTTGGCGATTAGTGCGATCGCTTCTTCTTCAGAACAACTCTCCTCACTGTCTGTTGCACTCCATAGCTCTTCGAAAAAGTGCAGCTCTTCAAACCTAAAAACCGCAGCATGACGCCCTAAGACTGTTCCCATCAGGGTGGTTCCACTGCGGCTATTGCCCACCACAAAAATAGGACGAAAGGCTTTCTCTACGCTAATCTCGGTCATGGACTCTCACACTTGTGTTCTTGATCACTCACAGATTTCTGGTATTGCGTGTTTTGATATCGGGTGCATACCGCCAACCTATTTTGCCAGCCACTCGGGTAAGTGTGTGTATCCGTAGCTTGTGAGCTGCGCTGCTAATTTCTCGTTGTAGGGCCGATAGAGTGTTCGTATTTTCTCTAACGTTGCTTCTTCGATACCCACCTGATGAGGCTGTCCGTTGAGCTTGTAATACAGGGCTCTCAAAAAGTCTTTAAGGCCTTGATTAGCTCGCCAATACTTTTCAGCTTTGTTGTAGATAGAAAGTGCTAGTTTCTGTAGCCCTGCATTTTTGTAGCTGACGCTTTTGTTCTGTACGTTTAAATCGAGTGAGTCAATAAAATCAGCGTCAATTTCTAGCCAGCGACAGGTTTTTTGGAGAAAAGATTTTGAGTCTCGCTTTAAGTCGTCAAAAAATAGAACCTGTAACGAGTCGCCAAAAACATCCAGCCAGTCTGGTAAATAGTTGGCATAGTAGCCGCCTTCGACGCCCCAATACCGATCGTTCTCCTGCTTGACTCGAACCTCATAAGGCATAGACTCACACTGTTGAATATAGTCTTCTAAGCTGAGGTCACTTTCTAGCTCTATCATGCTCTTTTTGTATTTCCAAAAGGAAACGAGCCGATCCACAGGATTTCTTAAAACAATAATGATTTTGGTATCGCTACCCAGCGTATTTTTTATCTCTGTGGCGACGTTAGCACCGCCCTCAAAGTATCCAGGCGTAGCTTCCATAACGTACTTTTGATGCTTGCAATGACAAAAATAGTTTTCGAACTGTTTGAAGGGGTCTGCAGATCCTTGATATCTAGAGTCGAGTTGTCCGTATCGGTACATTGAGAAGTAGCAGGTCTCTTTTACGCTAGAACAACAGATTTCAGGATGCTCTGAGAGATAGCTATAGAGCGAAGTCGTGCCACCTTTTACAATGCCAGCAATCACTAAATTCGGTAATCTTTTCTCTGCCAATTAAACGACTCCTTGTATGGTGTAAGCTGTAGCAAAACAGGCTACAGACGCTCTTGCAACAGCGGTTGCTATAAGCCGTAGCTGCCACTAGTGCTGACCACTACTCTATTCTGTGGTGCTGATGTTTGTTGTAGGCATTGATCACAAGACCGGCAAACAGCCAAAAGTAAAGGCTGAAGCCTCGAATTTGAAGAATCCGCTCAATGAAGTTGTAGAAAATCGTAAATACAACGATTGAGCAGAAGATGACGCCGAGACGTCTGTATTCCGGTTCCGGTGAGAACTTAATTAGCCAGCTGCTCGCCCGAAACAGTCGCCAAATCATCACCGCGTAAATGCCCATCCCAACAATACCAAAGTAGCCCAGCATGACGATCCAATAGGTATCTTCTAGCGGTCACCTGGCGATTATCTTCTCCCGGTCGGACCCATCAACGAGGGTGTCGGCAATGATTTTTCGGGCATTGAATAGATCCGGTCCGAACCCAAACCAGCTACCAGATTCGATGAGTGCATGGGGTATGGTGCTCGCCACCCAGCCTCGCGATGCTTCGGACGACTGATCCCAGTAGTTGGGGTCAAACAGTTGAAGAACGTAGGAGCCTGGATCGATGGCTTCTTCTCTGGCGGTACGCCCATCAAAAGAAGTATCGAAAGTCGCACCGACTAAAGTCGTAATGACAATGGCGCACAGTGCGATCGCCGTATAAGCCCAGACTGCTTTGACAATTCCTTTTGACTTTCGGTAAAAAAGAAGAACAACAACAGGTACCAAAGCGCCTAGTACCCAAGCGGCTCTTTTTTTGGTGGCAAAGAGACTAAAGAAGAGCGATCCAATGCTTGCGAGCTCTTTTCCCCTCGACATGAGCGCACCAGGCGTAGTGAAAAAGTAGGTCATAGAGATAATCAAAATGACCAGCAGAAAAGCAGATAGTGCAGCTGGCGCGGCAAACATACCGAAGACCGCGCCGACTTTGGTATTACCGGCCGCGGCATTTGATCCTTTAGAGAGCCCGCCTAGCTGTACGCCTTTGGGCGCAAACAGTCTCAGTAGCCCATTGGGCATGAAAAATTGAAGCGAAGCGAGCGCTGCTTGGATGATGCCAACTGTTCTGACGCCTTTGATCACCTGGCTGAGTTGGCTCACTGAAACATCTATGTTGACGACGATGTAGAAAACAGAGAGATAGCGCCAGAGCGATCGCATACTCAAGAAGGATTGCTTCAGGCTGCTGTCATTGATAATCATTGATACCAGCGTCGACAGCAAGAAGAAAAATAGCAAGAAATCGATTGGCGTAGGCTTCAGATTACGTCTTAAAAATCGATTGGTGAGTATTTGTCCCATAAAGCCGTATAGCACCAGCTCTGGTAAAAAGCGGGCCGGGCCTGCTAAAGGTCCTAGCCACTTGATTACAAACTCTTCAAAAGGGGTGTAGAGTGCGATCCAAAACACAACTGAAAAAGGCAGCTGACCAGCGGCTTTAATCCTTTGGTATTTGTCTATTGCACTGCGAACAACTTCGCTTGGTTTTGGAATCATGGTGACTACTTGACGGGTAGATACTCTTTGAGAAAATTATGCTGAAGGAATGCTTTCATCTAGCTATTTAGACGATATCTTTTCTGGCGCTGTTTCTAAGGTGACTAAGCGATCGCTCTAGTAAGCTATCTAGTGAGCAAATTATGATGTTTCACTTGCTTCTATTGCATTATGACCGTAGCCATTATTGCCAACTATCTGGGGCCCAAGCTGGGTATTGGCCAGTATATTGATCAACTTATTCAGCCACTTGTGCGCTCGCTCAGGCAAGAATCTGTTGATGTCTTGGTTTTAGGGTCTCCAAATGCAGTTAAAAATACGCCTGCTCTGCGAGACTGGCAGCACTGGGTAGAAGACGCTGATAGCGCAACGCTCAAGGTTTTGCCTCAGCTAGATGATGCCCCTGGGAAAAGATATGCCTGGTTTGCGCTGCGGTTTACTAGCTATTGCAAAGCCGCAGGCATTGACCGTGTAGTCTGGCTTTCTAACCCTATTGTAATGCCTTGGCATCCGCCCACTTTAGCCGTGATTCACGACGTCAATGAATGGAAGGCTGCGGAAAAGTACGGCAGCCGCCTGAAGACTGCGCTGCGATCGCTCGTATACCTCGACACCTCGCTAAAATGCGCTAAAACCATCGTTGCGATCAGCAAAGCAACAGAAGCAGACATACTCTACTTTCGCGATAGCGCAGCGCTCAGGCAAAAGCTAAAAGTTATTCTAAACGGTGCGGATTCTCAGCTGAAAAACCAACCGCCTGTTTCGATTCCTCAGCCTGAACATCCCTTTCTGCTATCGGTTGGCCGTATCGATCCAGCAGCAAAGCGCTTGCCCGAAGCGGTAAATCTGGTTTCTGCTATGCGATCGCTCAGCAATGTACCCTGGGAGCTCCATATCTTAGGTGGCACGAATACCTCAACGCAAGCCGCAGGAGAAGACTTTTTGCAGTCGGTTAAGCCGCTAAGCTGGGTGCACTATCACGGCCATGTAGAAGATGCGGTGCTGGCCGAATGGTATCGACATACGGCTGGTGTTGTTTTTCTCTCCGACAACGAAGGCTTTGGCTTCCCGATTGCTGAAGCGGCCTCTTTTAACCGCTGGGCGATCGTTAGCCACAAAAATGCCGCAGGCTCAGAATCCGGTAGCGATGCGCTAATTACGATAGATGCCGAACAATCTCAATCAGCCGCCGCTGAAGTGATCTATCGGCTGCAGCAAGGTTCACCGCCGACTGTGTCTCTACCTTCTTGGGCGGACGCTGCGTCTGCATATGCAGACGCTATTAGGGAGCTCTAGGGCCGGCCTCTTATGCTCTAGGGCTGGCCTCTTATACTGAATCATTTGCACTGATTGTCTGTACTGATACCTGCACTAGAGATCTGCAACAAGAATACCTAAGCGCTTTTCATTTGAGACGTTTTTCCAACAGCCCCTGGGTCGAATGCTTTAGTATCTTGCGTTGCCGTAGACCACGGTAGAGAGCATCCCAGCATCGCTTTTAGCTTTTCGACGTCGGCTCTGTAGTAATTTTCTAATTTCTCGCGTGTACTTGGAGAGATCTCCACTTTGTCCATACTTTGACCATTGAGCCGGTAATATAGTGGGTCAGTCCACAGCCGCAGCTGTCGTAGCCCCTTATGAATAGGGAGGTTGTGCGTCCGCTTGCGAATACTGGAGCGTAGGCTGGTGTAGGCTCTATTCAGTCTGGCATTCTTCATTGCTCGGCTACGATTGAACACCTTGAAGCTGTAATCCTGATAGAAGTCAGAAGACAGTGAAGCGAAGCTGCACACATCCATCAGCATCTGTTTAGGGTCAGTGCAGAGATCCTCGTAAAAGCATACTTTGACGTTCTCCCGACCCAGTGCGTCAAAGTACTTCTGTAAATAGTCTGCGTAAAGCCCGTGCTCTAGCGCACAGAAGAAATAGCCAGGTGGAATGCTTAGATCTCTTTCTTGACCGGCGGCCTGTGCTGCTTTAGTCAGTTCAATTCTGCCTTGTTTCGCCGCTTCGAAATAGTCTTGACTGAGCTGTTTATCTACGTATTCCTCGAAAGACATGGTGTCTGAAATGTCAGCTCTTTGCTTGGCGTACTTATACCAGGACACCATACGAGTAATAGGATCTCTCAGAAGAAAGATGACTTTAGCCGCAGGCAGCATCTCTTTAAGCCTTTGAGGCGTTCCTACAGAATAGAGATAATCAGGGGTTGCTTCTAGTCGGTAGGTCTCTGACGCGTTGGGAATATAGGTCTCATCAAATTTGGCGGGCGCGTTTGTCCATCCGATGGGACTGCCCGGCTGAACAGGATAGTCTTCATCAATAAAAAATCTTGTCTCCTTCATTGACGAGGGGCATACGTCTGGATGATCTGCTAAGTAATAATATAAGGATGTGGTTGCAGACTTGGTAGTGCCACCGATAACAAGATATTGTCGTTCTCTCATATCTGACATGGTTAAAGGTTAATCCTCATCTAAAAAGCGAAGGGGCAAGTGCAATATTTTTAGTTCCGACGAAGTAAGGGCATACGGCCATAGACGTAGCGTTAGGCAAAACAGTTCACGAGGATTACTGGCCAGCTCTATTTCTACAGCTGATGATGATGATAACTGGTAGGCAACTCGACGGTTATCAGCTACGGCCAAAGATGTTGGGATGAAGCCCTACTTTTATATAAACCCAGACGGTGTTTATGATACCGGAGCATAGCGCCGCGCAGGTGGTGGCGATCGCCGCTCCGTTCACACCATAGCGAGGAATCAGCAAAAGATTCAGAATGATGTTGACAATAGCACCTATCAATCCACTGAACGCGGTGAACTGAGCATAGCCCGTCATACTTAACACCATAGGAGAGAGGCCAACCAGGACATACAGCACCTGACCGATGCACAGAATTCTCAGGGCTCCTAGCCCTTGCACGTACTCTGTCCCGAACACCTGTAAATACTGTCGCCCGAGACCGAGTAGTACAACAGTCGTGACAGCGGAAACCAGCAAGCATACACGAGCTGTCTTGATTAAAACCTGCTGTAGCTCTCGCTTTTTCCCATCGGCATAAAGACTCGCTATGGTCGGCGAGAGTGGTCCATTAAATGCCATCAAGATAAAGACAATCAGCTGAGCACCTCGATTAACAGGTGCATAGATACCAGCCGCTTCTACACCATTGAGTGAGCCCAGCATAAGAACATCTGCTCTCGCGTTAAGCACATGGATGCTCTCTAAGAATACAAATGGCCAGGCCTGCTTTATCCAGGTGAGCCGCTCCTGTACCTGCGATCGCCGTAGCCGAAAAAATGACCAGTATATTGGC